>NZ_VHLB01000091.1:0-35502 GCF_006547365.1 Myxococcus sp. AB056
CCACCCAGCCCACCGGCCCCGCGTACCACCCACGGTCCAGGCCTTCGTGCTCTACCAGGAACGACAGTGCGCGCTCCCGGGGCGTACCGCCCACGGCCGGCGTGGGATGCAGCGCCTCCACCACCTGCGCCGGCGTCACCCCCGGCCGCAGCTCGGCGCGAAAACCCGTCCGCAGGTGCACGACGTTCTTCAAGGCCAGCAGCGCGGGCTCCGCGTCCGACGACACCTGCTCCGCCAGCGGCGTCAACGCGGTGACGAGGTAGCGCACCACGGACGCGTGCTCGCGCACGTTCTTGTCATGGCCCCGCAGCCCGTCCGCCTGGCCGGGCGCGGCCGTGCCCGCCAGGGCCTCCGTCTCCAGCACCTGACCGTCCACCCGGCACAGCGTCTCCGGCGTCGCGCCCAGGAAGCACGTGTCGTCCGGCGCGCGGAACAGGAAGGTGGCGCAGCGGGGATTCTGCTCACGCAGCCGCGCCAGCACGTCCACCACATCAAAGGGCGCGGGCCCTTCCGCATCCAGCGGGCGCGCCAGCACCACCTTCTGGAGGTGCCCGGACGCAATCGCGTCCAGCGCGCGCTGCACCCGCACCTCGAAGTCCGGCCGCGACGCGCGCAACTCCAACGCCACGGGCTCGCCGCGCGCATGCCGGTACGACTCTGGGAAGCAGGCACGGACGCGCTCCAGCCGCGAGCGCACCAGGTCCTCCCCCCCGCGGCCTTCCTGCGCGAAAGCCACCACGCACGCGCCGCGCGCCGTGCGGAACACCAGCACCTCGGGCAGCGTCCAGCGCGTCACACCGTGCGACGCCCACCCCGTGTCCACCGTGCCCGAGTCACCGAAACGGATGCCGCCAAACCAGGGGCCCGGCATCGACTCCGGGGCTTCGCCCAGCCAGCGCACCTGCACGCGGCCCAGCGAGGCCAGCACGTCAGGAATGTCGGAGGCGTCCTGCGCCTCCACCACCGCCGCCTCACCCCACCCCGCCGCTGCGTCCTGCGCCAGCGGACGCTCCCAATAGACGGTCGGAACGCCCAATACGTCCGCACCCGCGAGCGGATCCACCACCGCAAGGGGCGTCATTCCGGCCACCCAGCGCTGGCTCTCAACGGGATTGTGCGTCTTCATCAGCGTTCCTCATCGGCGATTGCGTCGCAATCACCTTCGGTTGTCTTCTAAGCCATCTCGGCTATACATGCACCAAGGAGTTCAAAACCTCTTGAACTCCATGAATGGGAGGGTCCGTGGGAGGCAAGCGGCCAGACGAACCAGCCGGGTCCGGACGGGCCCCGGGCGCGCTGCGGGTGCTTCGCGTGGAGCGGCCCGAAGGCACTCGCGTGCGAGTGGGCCCCGTGGAAGTCGGAGGCCCAGGGTTCGTCGTCATGGCTGGCCCCTGCGCGGTGGAAGGCGCGGAGCAGGTGCAGCACGCCGCCTCGGTGGTGGCCGCCGCGGGTGCGCATGTCCTGCGCGGTGGCGTATTCAAGCCTCGCACCAGTCCCTACGCATTCCAGGGCATGGGTGAGCCGGGCCTGCACGTCCTGGCGGAGGCCGGGCGCCGCCACGGCATGCCCATCATCAGTGAGGTGATGGAGTCGGCGCAGATTCCCCTCATGGAGGAGTCCACGGACATCCTCCAGGTGGGTGCGCGCAACATGCAGAACTACTCGCTGCTTCGGGCGCTGGGGAAGGTGCGCAAGCCCGTGCTGCTCAAACGAGGCCTGTCGGCCACGTTGCAGGAGTGGCTGCTGGCCGCCGAGTACATCCTCGACGGCGGCAACGAACAGGTGATGCTGTGCGAGCGCGGCATCCGCACCTTCGAGACGGAGCTGCGCAACACGCTGGACCTGGCGGCGGTGGCCTGGGCGAAGCAGCGCTCCCACCTGCCCGTCATCGTCGACCCGTCCCATGCGACGGGTGACCCGGCGCTCATCCTCCCCATGTCGCTGGCGGCCGCGGCCGCGGGGGCGGACGGATTGTTGATTGAAGTCCACCCGAAGCCCGAGCAGGCCATGTGCGATGGGCACCAGGCCCTGACGCCTGAACGCTTCGAGACGTTGATGCGGCGGCTGCCAGCCGTGCTAGACGCGGTGGACCGACACCTTTGGCGGCCGGAAAGCCCGGCCCAGGTCGTGAGGGCGCGATGAGCACTGAAGTCCGTGAGATGTTCTCTTCCATCGCCACGAAGTACGACGTGACGAATGAGGTCCTCTCGTTCGGCATCCACCGGCTGTGGCGCCGGAAGGCCGTCCGGCTCAGCACCGCGAAGGAAGGAGACCGTGTCCTCGACTGCGCTTCGGGCACTGGCGACCTGGCCCTGGCCTTCAAGCGCAAGGTGGGTGCCTCCGGCCGTGTCGTGGGCACGGACTTCTGCCCGGAGATGCTGGAGAGCGCCCCCGCCAAGGCGGAGAAGGCGGGCCTCCAGGTGGACTTCCAGGTGGCCGACGCGATGGACCTGCCCTTCGCGGCCGACAGCTTCGACGTGGCCTCCATCTCGTTCGGCATCCGCAACGTGGATGACCCGGTGAAGTGCCTGAAGGAGATGGCTCGGGTGGTCCGGCCCGGTGGCCACGTCGTAGTGCTGGAGTTCGGCCAGCCCACGGGTGCCTTCGGGGCCTTGTTCCGCTTCTACAGCAAGACGGTGATGCCCACGATTGGAGGGCTGCTGACGGGCAACCGCGCCGCGTACCAGTACCTGCCCAAGACGTCCGCCGCCTTCCCGGCCGGTGACAAGTTCCTGGAGTTGATGGACCAGTCCGGGGCCTACGCGGCAAGGTCCGCGCATCCGCTCACGTTCGGCACCGCCTACGTCTATGTCGGCACCGTCCGCTAAGGAGCGGCGGCACCTCGTTGAACAGATTCTCGCCTCGGTGGATCCCCGGCTCGCGCCGGGACTGAGGGAGGCGGTAGCCCGCCCGGGCCCCTCCCCGCTCCCCGGCTCCGGCCAGACGGTGGTGCTCGCCGGCCACCGGAGCGCGGGCAAGTCGCGGCTGTTGCCCATGGTGGCCCGCATGCTCGCGCGGCCCGGGCTGGACCTGGATGCACACCTGGAGCGCCTGCACGGGCGCCCGCTGCGCAGATGGGTGGCGGAAGCGCCGCAGGAATTCCGGGCCGCTGAACGCCGCGCCCTGCAAGAACTGCCGGCCGGAGGGCTGGTGGCCGTGGGCGGCGGTTTCCTGTCGCACCACCCCGACGCGCTGACCGGGCTCTTCACCCTGGTCGTCCCCATCTGTTTCGACACCTACCGTGAGCGGCTGCTCACGGACCGGACGCGCCCGCGGCTGCGCGCCGACATGTCGCTCGAAGAAGAATTGTCCGCGGTGTTCCATGAGCGCGAGGTGCTGCACGCCCGCGTCCCCACCGTGGCCCTGGAGGACTTCCTCCGAGGCTGCCTTGCCCCCGAGGTGCCCCTGTGACGCCCGCCCGGCGCGTCGTCACCCTGCCCCCCACCCTGCTCGGCGAAGACGCCGTCCGCTTCGCGCGCGACGGCCAGCGCCGTGGGGCGGACGTCCTGGAAATCCGCACGGACCTGCACGCCCCTGACGCCATCTCGCCCGAGGCGCTGGCGGCGGTGCTGCCGCTGCTCGTCTCCGAGCGCGGCAAGCCGCTGCCCGCCCCCTGGGTGGCCGCGGCTTGGCGCGTGGACAGGGACTTGATGGACGCGTCGGGGCAGCAGGCATCGCTGGCGGCCCCTCCGGGAAAGCTGCTCGCGTCGCACCACGCGAGCCGGCAGCTCTCCACGGAGGAAGCGCTCCAGTTGTGGGAGCGTGAGCTGCCCGCCGACGCCCTGGTGAAGCATGTGGAGCCGATGACGGACCCGGCCCACCTCGTCACGCTGATGGAGACGCAGCGGCGGATGGTGGAGCGCTTCGGTGCCACGCGTGTCACGGTGCTGGGCATGGGCGCGGTGGCGTTGCCCACGCGGGCGCTGCTCGCCCAGAACAACGTGTTGGACTACGTCGCGGCGGGAGGCGCCTGGGTCGCGGCGCCCGGCCAGCGGCTGCTGGACGACGCCGTGCGAGCGCTGCGCGGCGCGGACCGGTACACGGTGGCGCCGCCGCTGCGGCTGGGCATCCTGGGGACGTCCATCGTCCACTCGCGCTCGCCCCGCATCCACCGTCAGCCCTTCGACCGCATCGACCTGCCGGAGGACGGGCCAGTGGAGGCCTTGGTGGACGCGCTCCTGCCTCACTACGGAGGCTTCGCCGTCACCAGCCCCTTCAAGCTGCGCCTGGCGAAGCACACGGGGTCCTCGCTGGACGCCATCAACACGCTGGTCCGCCGGGGCGGCCGGTGGGAAGCCTTCAATACCGATACGTTCGGCGCCCGCACGGTGCTCGAGCGGCTCGGGGCTCGCGAAGTCTTCGTCCTGGGGGACGGTGGCGCCACCTCGGCGCTCCGGTCCGTGGCGGCGGAGCTGAGCTGCGACTTGCGCGTCTTGCGACGCGCCGACATCCAGGCGCCTCTCACAGGGGCGGGCGTCTGGACCTGGCCCGATAGGGTGCCCGCTCCTGACGACCTGCGCTTCGACGGGGCCCGTGTGGCGGTCATCGCCTACGGAGCCCCGGGGCGGCGCATCGCCGCGGAGATTGTCCGTCGCGGCGGTACTCCGGTCCTGCTGGGTGCGGCGTGGTTCATCGCGCAAGCCCGGCGTCAGCGCCAACTCTGGGAGTCCGCGACATGAATACCTTCGGCGACCTGTTTCGCCTGACGACGTTTGGAGAGAGCCACGGGCCCGCGCTCGGCGCCATCCTGGATGGCTGCCCCGCCGGCGTGCCCCTGACGCGCGAGCAGATTCAAGTCGCGCTGGACCGTCGGCGCCCCGGCCAGTCCACCATCACCACCGCGCGCAGCGAACCGGACCAGGTGGAGATCCTGTCCGGCGTCTTCGAGGACAAGACGCTGGGGACGCCCATCGCCGCCATCGTGCGCAACACCAACCAGCGCTCGGGGGACTACGAGAAGCTGAAGGCCGAGGACCGGCCCGGCCACGCGGACGCCGTGTGGCGCGAGCGCTTCAAGCACCGCGACCACCGCGGCGGCGGGCGCACCAGCGGGCGCGAGACGCTCTGCCGCGTCATCGGCGGCGCCATCGCCGAGGCGTACCTCGCCCGGGACGTGCCTTCCATCCGCACCGTCGCCTACGTGTCCCAGGTGGGCAACCTGGTGGCCGCCGTGCCCGCGCCGGGACTCACCCGCGAGCAGGTGGACGCTCACGCCACGCGCTGCCCGGACGTCGCCATCCGCGACGAGATGTCCCAGCGCATCCTCACCGCGAAGGAGGCGGGCGACAGCCTGGGCGGCGCCATTGACGTGCGCGTGGAGGGCCTGCCCGTGGGTCTGGGCGAGCCCATCTTCGGCAAGCTCAAGGCGCGCATCGCGCAGGCCCTGGGCAGCATCGGCGCCGTCACGGGCGTCGTCTGGGGTCCGCCGGACCTGCTCGAGCGCATTGGCCAGCCCGGCATCCAGTTCCACGCCGTGAAGGACGCGTACGGCGGCATCCAGGGCGGGCTCGCCAACGGTGAGCCGATGCAGATCCGCACCTTCTTCAAGCCGCCCGCGACGCTGCAGGAGCACGCGAAGGGTGGCCGTCACGACCCGTGCATCATGCCCCGGGCAGTCCCGGTGCTGGAGGCCATGGTGTCGCTCGTCATCGCCGACCTCGTCCTCCACCTCAACGCGAGGCCCCACGCGCCATGAGTGCTCTTCCTCCCGGGGCCTACCGTCCGCCGTCCGACCGCTGGGGCACCTTCGCCCGCCTCGCCAAGAACCTGCCCGAGGGCAGCGTGGCGGTGGTGGACCGGACCGTCGCGAAGCTCCACCCCACCCTCATCCCCACCCTGGAGGCGCGCAGCCCCCGCGCCATCATCCAGCTCACCGGCGGCGAGAGCGCCAAGACGTTCACCGCGCTGGAGAAGGTCCTGGCCAACGGCCTGGCCCTTCCGCGCTCCGGCACGCTCGTGGCCGTGGGCGGCGGCACCATCGGTGACGTCTCCACCGTGGCCGCGCATGTCCTCAAGCGCGGCGTGCGCCTGGTGCAGGTCCCCACCACGCTGCTGGCGGCGGTGGACAGCAGCGTCGGCGGCAAGGGCGCTGTCGACATGACGGTGCGCGGGCGCGTGGTGAAGAACCCTGCCGGCGTCTTCCACTACGCGGACGAAGGCTGGGTGTGCCCCGAGTTCTTCGACACGCTCTCCGATGCGCAGCGCCGCGAGGGCGCGCTGGAGGCCTGGAAGATGGTGGTCAGCCTCGACGCGCCGCTCTTCCGCCGCTACGTGCGCAAGCCTCCCGCGGTCGAGAAGCTCGTGAAGGACGCCCGCGCCCTCAAGGAGCGCATCTGCGCGCAGGACCCGTACGAGCACACGGGGCTGCGCCGGGTGCTCAACTTCGGCCACACCTTCGGCCACGTGCTGGAGAGCGTGTCCCGCTTCAAGCTGTCCCACGGCGACGGCGTGGGCCTGGGCATGCTGCTGGCCCTGGACGTGGGCCGTCACCTGGGCGTGACACCGGAGCCCGTGGCCGCCGAGGTCGAAGCCGCCCTGGCCAATGGTCCCGGCGTGCAGGGCCGCGAGCGCGCCGCCGCCCTGCTCCGCCGCGCGCCGATGAAGGACGTGCGGGCGCTGCTCACCGCCGACAAGAAGGCCGGCGCCAAGGGCGAGCTGCGCATGGTGCTGCTGACGGCCATTGGCGCCACCGAGGTGCGTGACGTGGACGAATCAAGCTGGCGTGCCTTGTGGCCCGCGTGGACGAAGGGGGAGCGGCCATGAGCACGGCGAAGGCTTCCCGTATCGTGGTGGACCCCTCCACGCTGCACGCCGCGCCCCTCACCCCGCCGGTGTCCAAGTCGGACGCGCAGCGAGCGCTGGTGCTGGGGCACCTCACGGGCTCGTGGCCGCTGCCCTCGGTGCAGGCCGAGGCGGACGAGGACCTCCCCGCCGACGTGCGCGTGCTGCGCCAGGGCGTCGAGGCCCTGCGTCTGCCTCCGGACGCCGTGCGCGACATCGACTGCGCGGACGGCGGCGCGCCCTTCCGCATCCTGGCCACCCAGGCGGCGGTGACGCCCGGCGCACAGGCGCGCTTCACCGGCACGCCCCGCCTGGGCGAGCGGCCCCACGGCCCGCTCTTCACCTCCCTGCGTGAGGCCCTGGGTCCCGCGGGCCTCACGCTCACCGAGGGCACGCCCTGGCCGGTGGAGCTGCGCGCGCCCCGTGACACGTCGAACGTCCCTCCCGTGTTCCGCGTGCCGGGCGCCCAGAGCAGCCAGTACGCCTCCAGCCTGCTGCTGGGCTGCGCGGCGCTGTACCTGCGCGAGCGCCGCCCCTGGCGCGTGGAGATTGACGGGCCCCTCACCAGTGCGGGCTACCTGGAGCTGACCCTCACGTGGCTGAGCCGCTTCGGCTTCGACATCCAGCGCTCCCCGTCGAGCTACACCGTGGCCGGGTACGCGGCGCCCCCGGCCGTCCCCACGCTCCCGGGGGATTGGTCGTCCCTGGGCTACCTGCTGCTGGTGGCGTGGAAGACGGGCGGCACCGTGGTGCGCGCGGACACGGGCAGTGCCCACCCGGACGACGCCATTGTCCGGTTGATTGAGCAGGTGGGCCTGCGCGCGGTACCCGCGGACGCTCCCTTCACGCTCAAGGTGGAGGGCCAGCTTTCAGGGGGCCTTCGCGCCTCCGGCGAGGAATGCCCGGACCTGCTCCCCACGCTGGCCGCGCTCGCCTGCGTGCTTCCGGCGCCCTCCACGCTCACGGAGGTGGGCATCCTCCGCGTCAAGGAGAGCGACCGTCTCGAGGGCATCCGGACGCTCGTGAAGGCGTTCGGCGGAAACACGGAGCTCCAAGGAGAACGGCTGCTGATCCAGTCACCCCGCACGCCACCTTCGGGCTTCGAGATGAGCAGCGAGGGGGACCATCGTCTCGCGATGACCGCTGCGACACTGTGTGTCCTGTCCGGCACGCCGCTGACACTCACCGGTCCAGAGTGCGTGGAAAAGAGCTTTCCTGGGTTCTGGCGCCAGTTGTCCAGGGTGGGTGTTCGGATAACTGATGCAGGATGAGACCCTCAGTGTCCGTCCAGCAGACTTATCGTTCTTTTTTGTTGAAAGCACTCTCCCCCCTGTGAAATCTCCGCCCCATGGCCAAGGACACGCTGACGATCACCGACAATCGGACCGGGAAGACCTACGAGGTCCCGATCGAGAACGGCTGTATTCGCACCAATGCTCTCCGCCAGATCAAAACGGGCGCCGATGACTTTGGGTTGATGGGCTACGATCCGGCGTTCCTCAATACCGCCAACTGCAAGAGCGCCATCACCTTCATCGACGGCGACAAGGGCATCCTCGAGTACCGGGGCTACCCCATCGAGCAGCTCGCGGAGAAGTCGAGCTTCCTCGAGGTCGCCTACCTCCTGCTGAACGGTGAGCTGCCCTCGGAGAAGGAGCTGCAGCAGTTCAACCACCTCGTCACGCACCACACCTACGTGCACGAGAACGTGAAGAGCTTCATGGACGGGTTCCGCTACGACGCGCACCCCATGTCCATGGTGAGCTCCACGGTGGCGGCGCTGTCCAGCTTCTACCCCGACGCGAAGAACATCAAGGACCCGCTGAGCCGCCGCATCCAGATCACGCGGCTCATCGCGAAGATGCCCACCATCGCCGCGTTCTCCTACCGGCACACGATGGGCCTGCCGTACATCTACCCGGACAACGACCTGTCCTACGTCGCCAACTTCCTGGCGATGATCAAGCGCATCGGCACGTCGACCTACAAGGTCCACCCGGTGCTCGAGCGCGCGCTCGACATCCTCTTCATCCTGCACGCGGACCATGAGCAGAACTGCTCCACCACGTCCGTGCGCACGGTGGGCTCGTCCGAGGTGGATCCGTACTCGGCGGTCAGCGCGGGCATCGGCGCCCTCTACGGCCCGCTGCACGGCGGCGCCAACGAGGCCGTGCTCCGCATGCTCCGCGACATCGGCCACGTCTCCAAGATTCCGGAGTTCATCAAGTCGGTGAAGAGCGGCGAGGGTGAGAAGAAGCTGATGGGCTTCGGTCACCGCGTCTACAAGTCCTACGATCCGCGCGCCAAGGTCATCAAGCGCGTGGCCGACGAGGTCTTCGAGGTGACGGGCAAGAACCCGCTGCTGGAGATCGCCGTCGAGCTGGAGCGCATCGCGCTCGAGGACGAGTACTTCGTGAAGCGGAAGCTGTACCCGAACGTCGACTTCTACTCGGGCCTCATCTACGAGGCGATGGGCTTCCAGGTCGAGATGTTCCCGGTGCTCTTCGCCATCCCCCGCACGGTGGGCTGGTGCGCGCAGTGGGAGGAGATGGTGACGGACAACGAGCAGAAGATTGCCCGTCCGCGCCAGGTGTTCACGGGCGCCCCGCGCCGCGACTACGTCCCCATGGACAAGCGCGCCGCGAAGTAGGCCGCGACACAAGGCCCGCGCTTCTCGCGTGGGCCAGAAGCACGAAGGGGCGAGGGACCGCGAGGTTCCCCGCCCCTTTCGCTTTCTCGCGGCGCCGGCGCGCTCAGCCCGTCTGAGAACCGCCCTGCGGGGACTCGTCGTAGAGCGACTCCACGAGGCCGGCGTACTTCTCCGCCACCACGTTGCGGCGCACGCTCAGCTTCGGCGTCAGCTCACCGCCCTCCACGGAGAAGTCCTTCGGCAGCACCGCGAAGCGCTTGATGGTCTCGAAGCGGGACAGCTTCGGGTTCACGTCGCGCTCCACGCGCTCCTGGAGGAACCGGCGCAGGCGGGCATCCTCCGCGAGCCGAGCCGCGTCCTCCGGCCACCCCTGCGCCTTGGCCAGGGCCCGCGCCTTCTCCGCGTCCAACGTCAGCAAGGCCACCAGGAAGTTGCGGCGTTCGCCCAGCACCACCGCGTGCCCCACACCGGGCAGGGCCTTCAGCAGCTCCTCGATGTTGGAGGGAGACGTCTTCTTCCCACCCGAGGTGACGATGATGTCCTTCTTCCGGCCGGTGATCTGGACGTAGC
This sequence comes from Myxococcus sp. AB056, assembly GCF_006547365.1. NCBI lineage: Bacteria > Pseudomonadati > Myxococcota > Myxococcia > Myxococcales > Myxococcaceae > Myxococcus > Myxococcus sp. AB056. Next base: position 10,001 of record NZ_VHLB01000091.1, read on the forward strand.
CGTCCGCGTCCAGCTGGCCCACGTCACCGGAGTGCAGCCACCCGTCCGCCAGCAGCTCGGCGGTGGCCTCCGGGTTCTTGTAGTACCCCATGCAGACGTTGCCGCCGCGCACCAGCAGCTCGCCGTCGTCCGCGATGCGCAGCTCCACCCCCATCATCGCCCGGCCCACGGAGCCCAGCCGCGTGTGGGACTCGGTGTTCACCGTGCCGGGGCCCGTCACCTCCGTCATGCCCCACACTTCATGGATGACCATGTCGATGGAGGCGAAGAAGTCCAGCACCTCCCGGCCGACGGGCGCCGCCGCCGTGGCGAAGAAGGACACCCGCTCCATGCCGATGCGCTCCTTCAGCGGGGCGAACACGAGCCGCCTAGCGAGCAGATACTGGGCCTCCAGCGCCATCGGAACGCTCTGGTGGCGCATCACCCGCTCATGCCGCTCCGAGGCCACCCGGCGCGCCCAGGCCACCACCCGGCGCTTCGAGGGCGGCTGCGAGGCCAGCCCCTCCTCCGCCTTGGCCTTGAACTTCTCCCACACGCGCGGCACGCCGAAGAAGAACGAGGGGCGCACCTCCCGCAGGCTCTGCGGCATCGTGTCCACCGATGCCGCGAAGTACACCTGCACCCCGTTCAGCAAGGGGCTGTAGAGGGAGATGATCTGCTCGGCGATGTGCGACAGCGGCAGATACGACACGAGCGAGGACGCGGCGGGCTGGCCGAACGTCACCGAGTCCGTGAGCTGCTGCGCCGTCCACACCAGGTTGTGGTGGCTGAGCATCACCCCCTTGGGGTGGCCGGTGGTGCCGGAGGTGTAGATGAGCGAGCCCATGGCCTCCGGCTTCAGGGCGTGGACACTGTCCCAGTAGGGCTTCTCGTCCGCGCCGGTGCCCAGGGCCATGACGTCCGCGTAACGCAGCACGCCCTCCGGGAGCACCGTGGGCGCCTCGATGACGACCACGTGGCGCAGCTTGGGCAGCCGCTCGCGCAGGGCCAGGGCGGTGCGCAGGTGCTTTTCGTTCTCCACCACCAGGAGCGTGGCCTCGCAGTGCCCCAGGATGAACTCCAGCTGCTCCGGGGCGCTGGTGGTGTAGAGACCGACAGGGACGCCCCCCATGGCGATGGCCGCCAGATCAGCGACGTGCCACTCCTCGCGGTTGAAGCTCAGGATGCCCACCGGCTGGCCCGCACCCACCCCCAGCGCGTGCAACCCTAGGGCGAAGCGCCGCACCCGTTGCGCATATTCAAACCACGAGGTGGGCGCATAGGCCCCCCCACGGCGCGTCCACAGGGCTGGGCGCTGCTCGTGTTGCGCGGCCCGGTCATGGAGCGCATGCACCACCGACTTGGGAAGGTCCATGCCCCGAACGCTAGCGGAAGCAAGGCCCCCTACCAATGTCCCCCCGTCTCGGACGTTGACAGCTGGTTGGAGTGCTTTGTATGCCGCGCCCGACCATGAGCATCGACTTCACCTGCCAGAAGTGCGAGGCGAGCTTCGAGCTGGACGCTCAGGACCTCATCGAAGGGACTGAAAAAATCGTCTGCCCGCATTGCGACGCCAAGGCGCCCGCCAACCTCACGGAGGACTTCGTCGCAGCGCTCACGGAGATGCGCGCGCAGATCGCCGCGCTCGACAAGCGGTTCGCCGTGTCCATGACGTTGGAGTCCGAGGACCTGGAGGACATGCTCGAGGAAGACGACGAGGAAGACGACGAGGACGAGGACGACGACGACCTCGATGAAGACGAGGACGAGGACGTCGACGACGAGGAGGACTACGACGAGGACGAAGACGACGACGACCGTCGTTGAGCCTGTCCGCCTGCCCTCCGGCCCGGGGAGCACCCCACGCATCAGGGGGTAACCGGGCCTGGAGCGCAACCCTCCCGACAGATGGCCGGGTGCGTAGCTTAAAGGCGTGAAAACGCCCAACCGCGCCACTTTGTTCGTCGCACCTCTCTCGGCCGTGCTTCTGGCGCTCGGAGGGCTGCTGATGTTTCCCGCCTTCACTCCACCCGTAGCGCTGGCGGCCCTGGGTAAGGCTCAGGGTCAGCCCTGCATCACCGAAGGTGAAGACGACCCCAAGGCCTGCTCCGAGCTCGTCGAGCTCGAGGTGCAGGATGTCGTCCCGCTGGAGGAGGCCCAGGCCCACGCCGTGGTCCTGGCCACCAAGGACAAGGGCATCGTCCTCCCGGTGTTCGTGGACGAAGCCTCGGCCATCTCCATCGCCTTCCGGCTGGCGGAGCGCCAGCCACCCCAGCCGCTCGCACAGGACCTCCTGGACGACGTGGTGACGGAGCTGGGCGCCAAGGTGACGGAGGTCCGCATCGACGACCTGCGTGACAACGTCTACTCGGGCCGCGTCTTCCTGGAGCAGGGCAAGAAGAAGATGACGCTGGACGCCCGGCCGTCGGACTCCATCGCCATGGCGCTCACCAGCCATGCCCGCATCCGCGTCACCCGCAAGGTGCTGACGCTGGCCGGCATCACCCGCGAGGAGATCGAGGGCCTCCAGCAGGAAGGCCCCGGCGTGGGCGGCAGCGGGCCGCTGGACGCGCCCGGCTTCCCTGCCCCGGGTGCCCCGAGCGAGCCGCCCATCGACATGGACATGGAAGGCCTGCCGCCGGGCCACTCGATGCCCAAGGCGCCGCTGGGCACGGGCAAGGAAATCGAGCTCTAGGGCCTGATGAGAGGCCCCTGCAAGAAAGCCCGGCCCCCCCTCCCAGGGATGCCGGGCTTTCTCTCTCTGCCATCGAGAGCGCAAAGGCTCCGCGGCGCCTGGTGAGAGGCCCGCGTCGGCAGAAGAGTTAGTCCCGCGGGCGCAAGGCTGTCAAGCCGGGCCCCCGGGCGCCTAGGATGCGCAGCCCTATGCGCAAGGCGAAAATCATCTGCACCCTGGGCCCCGCTTCGGACACGCCTGAGGTCATCGAAGGGTTGATCCGCGCGGGCATGAACATGGCGCGGCTGAACTTCTCGCACGGCACGCACGAGGAGCACCGCCGCCGGGTGGAAACCATCCGCAAGGTCGCGAAGCGCCTGGGCGCGCCGGTGGCCATCCTCCAGGACATCCAGGGGCCGAAGATACGCCTGGGCCGCTTCGACGGGGGGCAACTGCTGGTGAAGCAGGGCCAGTCCGTCACGGTGACGACGCGCAACGTCCTGGGCCAGGACGGCGTCATCCCCACCCCCATCAAGACGCTGGTGAAGGACGTGGCCAAGGGCCACGAAATCCTCCTGGATGACGGGCGCGTGCGGCTGCGGGTGCTGCGCGTCCAAGGGCAGGACGTGCAGTGCCGCGTGGAGGTGGGCGGCGTGCTCAAGAATCACAAGGGCCTCAACCTGCCCGGCTCGCCCATGTCGGTGCCCACGATTACCCGCAAGGACGCGGTGGACCTGGCCTTTGGCCAGGAGGTGGGCGTGGACTACGTGGCGCTGTCCTTCGTCCGCACGCCCGAGGACATCAAGAAGGCGCGCGCGCACGTGGCGAAGCTGAAGACGCCCCTCATCGCGAAGATTGAAAAGCCCCAGGCGGTGGAGCGCGTGGAAGAGATTGCCGCCGTGGCGGACGGCATCATGGTGGCGCGTGGCGACCTGGGCGTGGAGATGCCCCTGGAGCGCCTGCCGGCCATCCAGAAGCACATGGTGAGCGCGGTGAACCGCATGGGCGGGCTCGTCATCGTCGCCACGGAGATGCTGGAGAGCATGGTGGCCAACGCGCGCCCCACCCGCGCCGAGGTGTCCGACGTGGCCAACGCCATCCTCGACGGAGCGGACGCCGTCATGCTGTCGGGCGAGACGGCCGCGGGGAAGTACCCCATCGAAGCGGCGTCCACCATGGCGTGCATCGTGGAGGAGACGGAGCGCGGTGTGGTGAAGCACCAGCACCACTCCCCCTTCGAGCGCTCCGAGGACCTGGGCACCGGCGTGGCCGCGGCGGCCGTCGCGGCGGCGACGCAGCTGGGCATTGGCACCATCGTCGCCTACACGGAGAGCGGCCACACCGCGCGCCTCATCTCCGAGTTCCGGCCCCACGCCCGCATCATCGCCCTCACGCCGAGCGAGATGGCGGTGAATCGAATGGCGCTCTACTGGGGCGTGACGGGCATGCAGGTGGCGCGCGTGTCCACCACGGACGCCATGCTCTCCCAGGTGCGTCAGCTGTGCCGGAAGGAGAAGCTCTGCGCGCCCGGCACGCCCGTGGTGGTGGTGGCCGGTGTCCCGCTCAACGTCCCGGGCAACACCAACCTGATGAGCATCCACCGCATCTGAGCGGGCCCGTGGGGGCCCCGGGACTTGCCGTCACCGGGGCTCCGCGGCCAGCGGGCTCAGAGGACCTTCTGCTCGAAGTCGTAGATCTTCTCCACGGCGAGCTGCCGGTAGCGCTCCATGTTGAGCGCACGGCGGGCGCACTCCCACACCAGCTCGTTGGGCGTGCGGTCCGGCTCCTTCTTCTTTCGGCGCTTCACCTCCGCCTTGATGGCCTTCACGGCCATGCGGGGGTGGTAGCAGAACGCGGAGGAGAACAGCAGGTGCCCACCGAAGGGAATGAGGCGCGCCTCGATGATGTCCCCCGTCTCCAGCCCCGCGACGTGGCGGCGCTCCGTCACGTCGAAGTCCTTGCCCGAGTACAGCTCGCGCAGACGGACCTCGCCCTTGCCCAGCTTGCGGACCTCGAAGAGGCCATGGACCGTCTCCGTGAAGCTCCGGAAGGCGTTGGCCTCCTCGGGCGCGGAGCCGGCCAGGCGCTGCTCGTAGAACTCCGTGGCCGGCGTCTTGTTCGTCAGCGGCGAGACGCGGTCATAGAGGTAGAAGTCCAGGAAGGACGCCATCCGCAGTTCGAAGAGCTTGTCGTCCTCGAAGACCTCGCCCGTCAGACGGAAGTACTCCGCCTTGGCCTGGAGCAGGTCCTCCTTGCGCGACTCGGCACTGCCAAAGGCGATGAGCTGATCCAGATACGGCTGATAGGAGAGCGGTGACAGCGACGAGGTCATATTCGGTGGTGCCATCCTACCCCGCCATCAGCTTCGCGAACCTGTCGAAGAGATAGCGCGCGTCATGGGGGCCGGGCGAGGCCTCGGGATGGTACTGCACGCTGAAGGCCCGCGCGTCCGGGACGGCCAGGCCCTCCACCGTGCCGTCGTTGAGGTTGATGTGCGTCACGACGGCCAGGCCCTTGAGGCTGGCGTCATCCACGGCGAAGCCGTGGTTCTGCGCGGTGATTTCCACCTTGCCCGTCGTGAGGTCCTTCACCGGCTGGTTTCCGCCCCGGTGGCCAAACTTCATCTTGTACGTCCGGCCGCCCAGGGCCAGCGCCATGATTTGATGCCCCAGGCAGATGCCGAACACCGGCACCTTGCCCAGCAGCGCCGCCACGGTGCGGTCCGCGCCCTTCACCGCCGCCGGGTCTCCAGGGCCGTTGGCCAGGAAGACGCCGTTCGGCTTGCGCGCCAGCACCTCTTCCGCCGAGGTGTTGGCCGGCACCACCGTCACGCGGCAGCCCACGTCCACCAGGAAGTGCAGCATCGACTTCTTCAGGCCGTAGTCGTAGGCCACCACGTCGAAGCGGGGCTCGGCCGGCACCTGCACCTCGCCCAGGCCGGTGAAGATGTTCGGCGAGGGCTGGGTGAAGGTGTAGGCCTCCTTCGTGGACACGCCCGTGGCCAGGTCCAGGCCCTCCATGCCGCGCGCGGAGCGGGCACGCTCCACCAGGGCCTCGGGGGACAGGCCCTCGCTGGAGATGACGCCCATCTGCGCGCCGTGCGTGCGCAGGTGGCGCACCAGGCGGCGGGTGTCGATGCCCTCGATGCCGGCGACGCCGTTGCGCTTCAGGTACGCGTCCAGCGACTCCTTCGCGCGCCAGTTGGACGGCTGCGCGCTGAGGGCGCGCACCACCATGCCCACCGCGTGCACCCGGGAGCCCTCCTCGTCCTCCAGGTTGGCGCCGACGTTGCCAATCTCCGGGTACGACATGGTGACAATCTGGCCCACGTACGAGGGGTCCGTGAGGACCTCCTGGTAACCGTACATGGTCGTGTTGAACACCACTTCACCCACCGTTTCGCCCACCGCGCCAAACGCACGGCCTTCGAACGTGGTGCCATCCGCCAGGGCGAGCACTGCCCGCTTCGTCATCACCGCGACTCCTTGCTCTGGCCGACCTGGCCCTTGTCGAACACCTTGTGGCCCGCGACCCACGTCTGGATAACGCGACCCTTCTGCTTCCGGCCGTGGAACGGTGTATTCCGGCTGCGGGAATGGAACTGGTGGGCATCCACCGTCCACTCCGCGTCCGGATCCACCACCGTGACGTCCGCTGGCGCTCCAGGCGCCAGGTGACCGCCCGGCAGGCCGAACGCCTTCGCGGGCCCGTGCGTCAGCAGCTCCACCGCGCGGTTCGCGGTGAGCACGCCCGCATGCACCAGCTCCAGCGTCAGCCCCAGGGCCGTCTCCAGCCCCACGATGCCGTTGATGCCCTTCTCGAACTCCACCTGCTTGTCCAACACCCCGTGCGGCGCATGGTCCGTGGCGATGGCGTCCACCGTCCCGTCCACCAGCGCCTCGCGCAGGGCCTGCACATCGGTGTCCGCGCGCAGCGGCGGGGCCATCTTCGCGTGGGTGTCATAGTCCCCCACCGCGCGGTCATCCAGGATGAAGTGGTGTGGCGCCACCTCGCAGGTGACGCGCAGACCGCTGCGCTTGGCCTCGCGAATGAGCCGCACGCTGCCCTCGCAGGACACGTGCGCCACGTGCAGCCGGCCCTTCGTCTCCTCCAGCAGCACCAGATCTCGCGCCACCATGGCCACCTCCGCAGAAGCAGGGATGCCGCGCAGGCCCAGCCGCGTGGACGTGGTGCCTTCATGCATGGCCCCGCCCGCAGACAGCGTCAGGTCCTCTTCGTGGACCATGACGGGCACGTCGAACTGGGTGGCGTATTGGAGCGTGCGCCGCATCAGCGACGCGTTCATCACCGGGCGGCCGTCGTCGGTGATGGCCACGCAGCCGGCGGACACCAGCTCGCCCATCTCCGCCAGCTCCTCGCCCTTGAGGCCCTTGGTGATGGCCCCGGCGGGATAGACATGGCACAGGCCCGCGGCGCGGGCGCGGTTCAGCACCAGCTCCGTCACCATCGCGTTGTCGTTGACCACCTTGGTATTGGGCATGGCCACCACCGCGGTGAAACCACCCGCCACGGCGGCGCGGCAGCCGGTGAGGACCGTCTCCTTGCCCTCCTCGCCCGGCTCGCGCAGGTGGACGTGCAGGTCGATGAAGCCCGGCAGCACCCACTTGCCGGTGGCATCCACCACCTCGGCGCTGGAGGGCACGGGCAGCAGGGTCTCCGACACCTCCACCACCTTGCCGTCGCGGACCAGCACGTCGCGGACGCCGTCCACCCCGTTGCGAGGGTCGATGACACGCCCCCGCCTGAAGAGCACTGTGGAGCTCATGCCGTACACACCTCCAGGATGGCCCGCCGCACGGCGACGCCGTTGGACACCTGCTCCAGGATGACGCTGCGGGCGCCATCCGCCACCGCCGGCGCCAGCTCCACGCCCCGGTTGATGGGGCCCGGGTGCATCACCACCGCGCCCGCCTTCATCCGCTCCTCGCGGGCCGCGTTGAGGCCGAACAGCCGTGCATATTCACGCGTGGACGGCAGGAACGCCTGCTCCTGCCGCTCCAGTTGGACGCGCAGGCACATCACCGCGTCCGCGCGAGGGAGCGCCGCGTCCAGGTTGTGCGTCACCTCCGCGCCCAGCGCCTCCAGCCCCGGCGGCATCAGCGTGGGCGGGCCGCACATCACCACGTGGGCGCCCAGCGCCTTGAGGCAGTGCAGGTTGGAGCGGGCCACGCGGCTGTGCAGCACGTCGCCCACGATGAGCACCGTGCGCCCGTCCAGCGAGCCCCAGCGCTGGCGCAGCGTGAAGGCGTCCAGCAGCGCCTGGGAGGGGTGCTCGTGCGTGCCATCCCCCGCGTTGATGACGGCGCACTTCACGTGCTTCGCCACCAGGTGCGGCGCTCCGGACGAGCGGTGACGCATGACGATGGCCACCGGCCCCGTCGCTTCGATGTTGCGGGCGGTGTCCAGCAGCGTCTCACCCTTGGACACCGAGGAGCCGGTGTGAGTCCAGTTGAGCACACTGGCCCCCAGCCCCTTCGCCGCCATGTGGAACGACGTTCGGGTCCGGGTGGAGTCCTCGAAGAAGAGATTCGCCACCACCTTGCCGCGAAGCAGGTGGGTGGTGTCGGGACCGCCGGGGAGGTGTGCCTTCGCCCGGTCGAGCAGTGACTCCAGCTCGTCCCGGCGCCAGCCTTCGATTCCAAGCAGGTGTCTCATGGCCGGGGGCGCCGCGTACCCCGGGGCGTGCGGCACGTCAAGCGTCGTGCGCGGCGCGGCCGCCTGCCTGCTTCCAGCGAACGCCTCAACGGACCGGTTCGAAGAACCGATCCACGCGGAGGCCCGTGCCACCGAACAGGCCGTGCAGCAGCCCGTGATAGCCCAGCGAAAGCCACACCACCATGGCCTTGCCCTTGATGTGGCCGTAGGGGACGTACTCCGCCTTGCCGTACCCGGTGACGCCCAGGCCGTGGCGGCTGTCCGCGCTGTTGTCCCGGTTGTCACCCACGGCGAAGACGTGGCCCGGGGGGACTTCGTAGGGACCTTCCCGGCGCGGCATGCGCGGCAGCGTCTGCAACGCGGCGTGCGTCACGCCGGACAGGTTCTCCTCGTAGAGGGTCTCCTGCTGGTCGTACCAGCGCCCGTCGTCGGTGATGTTGTGGACGGTGAACTCGTTGGAGACGAGCTCGCGCTTCTGCGGCTGGCCGTTGATGTGGACGACGCCGTTGATGAACTCCACCACGTCGCCCGGCACGCCGACCACGCGCTTGATGTAGTCCACCGACTCGTTCACCGGGTTGTTGAAGACGATGACGTCTCCACGCTCCGGCGGCCGGACGATGACGAACGGCACGTAGTTGAGGAACGGCAGCCGCACGCCGTAGATGAACTTGTTGACGAAGACCTGGTCGCCAATCTCCAGCGTGGGCAGCATGGAGCCGGAGGGGATCCGGTACGGCTCCACGATGAAGGTGCGGAACACCAGCGCCACCAACAGCGCCTTGCCGAATCCGCCCAGGAAGTCCATGGCGGACTGCTTGCGGAACGCGCCCAGATGCTGCGCGGTCAACGCCTCCAGGCCCTTCACCTCGGTGCGCAGCTGCTCCGCGTCACCCGCGGCGGAGGCCTGCTCCACGCGCAGCGCCTGCTCGGCGATGCGGTCCAGCACCGGCCCCGCCACCTTCGCGCTCACGCCAGGCTTGCGGAGGATGCGCTCGTTCTCCTCCAGCAGCTCGTTCGCATCGTGGCGCACGCCGCGCAGCGCCTTCTCCTTGGGGGAGACGTTGCGCCACACCAGCAGGGCCACGAAGTAGAGAACCAGCAGCAGCCCCAGTCCCTTCATCACCGGCTGGGCCCACGCGGCGGACGCGCGCGAGTACTCGATGATCACCGTGTACGGCACGTACAGCAGCGCCAGGATGATCAACGGAGCCCAGAGGCTGGTGAGGCGCTCGCGCCACACCAGCACATTGCGGGCGCGAAGCATCTCCGGCGTGCGGCGGGCCGCCATCGCCTCGGAGAGCTTCGCGGGAGGGGTGGCGGAAGGCATGGCCGCGTTCATGGGCTACTGCTCCGACTTGAGGACCGCGAGGAAGGCTTCCTGCGGAATCTCCACCGTTCCGACCTGCTTCATGCGCTTCTTGCCCTCCTTCTGCTTCTCCAGGAGCTTGCGCTTGCGGCTGATGTCACCACCGTAGCACTTGGCGAGCACGTTCTTCCGGATGGCGGAGATGGTCTCACGCGAGATGATCTTCGCGCCAATCGCCGCCTGGATGGCGACCTCGTACATCTGCTTCGGGATGACCTCCTTCAGCTTCTGGCACACCTCGCGGCCGCGCAGGTAGGCGCGCTCGCGGTGCACGATGACGCTGAGGGCGTCCACCGGGTCCCCGTTGATGAGGATGTCCAGCCGGGCCAGGTCGGACTCGATGTAGCCGGCCAGCTCGTAGTCGAGGCTGGCGTAGCCGCGCGAGACGCTCTTGAGCTTGTCGAAGAAGTCGAACACGACCTCCGCCAGCGGCATCTCGTAGGTGACCTGCACGCGCTGACCGCTGCTGCCCAGGTACTTCATGTCCTTCTGCACACCGCGGCGCTCCTGGCACAGCTTGAGGATGGCGCCCAGGTGGTCGTTGGGGACGTGGATGTGGCAGGTGAGGATGGGCTCCTCGAACTTCTCGATGTGCTGAACCGGCGGCAGCTTGGCCGGGTTGTCCACCAGCAGCGTTTCACCCTTGTTGGTGGTGATGCGGTACACCACGCTGGGCGCGGTGGTGATGAGGTTCAGGTTGTACTCGCGCTCCAGGCGCTCCTGAACGATCTCCATGTGCAGCAGGCCCAGGTAGCCGCAGCGGAAGCCGAAGCCCAGCGCGGTGGACGACTCCGGCTCATAGGTGAACGCCGAATCGTTGAGCACCAGCTTCGCCAGCGCGTCGCGCAGGTTCTCGTAGTCCGCGGAGTCCACCGGGAAGATGCCGGAGAACACCATGGGCTTCACTTCCTGGAAGCCCGGGAACGGCTCGTCCGTGGGACGCGACTCCTCGGTGACGGTGTCACCGACCTTGGCGTCCTGCAGCTCCTTCACGTTGGCCACGAGCACGCCCACCTCGCCCGCGATGAGCTGCGGCACCGGGCGGGAGAACGGGCTGAACACGCCCAGCTCCTGGACCTCGAAGACCTTGTTGTTGCTGAACAGCTTGATCTTCTGCTTCAGCTTGAGCGTGCCTTCCAGCACGCGCACCAGCGTCACCACGCCCCGGTAGTTGTCGTACCAGGAGTCGAAAATCAGCGCCTTGAGCGGCGCGTCCGCGGAGCCGCTCGGAGGCGGCACGTTCTGCACGACGGACTCCAGGATGTCCTGGATGCCGATGCCTTCCTTGGCGGAGCACGGCACGGCGACGGACGCATCGATGCCGATGACGTCTTCAATCTCCGCGCGCGTGCGATCCACGTCCGCGCTCGGCAGGTCGATCTTGTTGATGACCGGGATGATTTCCAGGTTGTGGTCCAGCGCCATGTAGACGTTGGACAGCGTCTGGGCCTCCACGCCCTGCGTCGCATCCACGACCAGGAGCGCGCCTTCGCACGCGGCCAGGCTGCGGCTGACCTCGTAGGCGAAGTCGACGTGTCCCGGCGTGTCGATGAGGTTGAGGACGTACTGCTTGCCGTCCTTCGCGGTGTAGTTCATCCGCACGGACTGGGCCTTGATGGTGATGCCCCGTTCGCGCTCGATGGCCATGTTGTCGAGGAACTGGGCTTGCGCCTCGCGCTTGGTCAGAGTCCCCGTCTTGTCGAGGAGACGATCCGCCAGCGTCGACTTTCCATGGTCGATATGGGCGATGATGCAGAAGTTGCGGATATGCGCGTTTTCAGCCGGCATGTTCAGGGCGCTCGTCGGAAGAAGCGGGCGTGCGTAACAGGGAATCGCGCGAAAATCTACGCGCACGCGTACGCCCGATGAGCAACCCACCGGGGGAGCTTGTTTGTTCCCCAGTCATCAGCACCCGTCCCGGGCGAACTCCCCTGGGACAGGCCCTGAGCCCCCTCCCGGCACGCCCGGTCCCCGGCCCTCAGGGCCGGCCCGGGTATGTCCGTGGGAAGGGGTACCGCCCTCCCCCGCCTCGGCCGCCAGCGGGGGTGCTGGACGCCGCTCAGCCGTGCGCGCGAGCGGGCGCGCCGGCCTTCTGACGGAAGTACTCAAGGGTACGGCGCAGGCCCTCGCGCACGTCGACGCTCGGCTCCCAGCCAAGCACCTTCTTGGCCAGCGCGTTGTCCACGCAGGAGCGCATCTGCTCCCCCGGCTTGCCGGGCGCGTGGGCGACGGAGGCGCTGGAGCCCGCCGCCTCGGCCAGCAGCGCATAGAGGCGGTTGATGTCCGTCTCCACGCCCGTGCCGATGTTGATGGCGCCCACGTAGTCGTTCTCGAAGGCGAGCCGGTTGGCGCGGGCCACGTCCGGACCAAAGACGAAGTCGCGAGTCTGCTTGCCCTCGCCGAAGATGGTGCAGCCCTGACCGGCGATCAGCCGCTGGCTGAAGATGGCCACCACGCCCGCCTCGCCGTGCGGGTTCTGCCGCGGGCCGTAGACGTTGGCGTAGCGGAGCGCCACGTAGGGCAGGCCGTACTGCGCCCGGTAGTAGCCCAGGTACAGCTCACCGGACGCCTTGGAGACCCCGTACGGAGAAATGGGCCGCGTGGGGTGGCTCTCCGGCGCGGGGAACACGTCCTGCTCGCCGTAGATGGCGCCGCCGGTGGAGCTGAAGATGACCTTCTTCACCCCGGAGACGCGGGCGGCCTCCAGCAGGTTGAGCATGCCGCGGATGTTCACGTCCGCGTCGAAGCTCGGGTCGTCCACGCTGCGGCGCACGTCCATCTGCGCCGCCAGGTGGCAGAGCACGTCGGGCTTCTCGGACTTGATGAGCTCCGACGCCTCGCGGCTGCGGATGTCGTGGACCGCCAGGCGCACACGCGGGTCCAGGTTCTCCCGCTTGCCGCCGGACAGGTCATCCAACGCGATGACGTCGTGACCACCGCGCAGGAACTCATCGCACACATGCGAGCCAATGAAGCCCGCGCCACCTGTCACCAGGACCTTCACGCAACCTCCCGCCTGCAGGCCATGCAGGATCTTCGCGCCGGCAAACTATGCCGGGGGCTTCGTGCCGGCAACCTCTCGGAACCAGGCAATGGTCTCCCGAAGACCCTCTTCCAGCGGCACCTTCGGCTCCCAGCCCAGCAGCGTCCGAGCCCGGGTGATGTCCGGCTGACGCTGCTTCGGATCATCCTTGGGCAGCGGCTTCTCGATGATGCTCCCGCCCCCGCCCGCCGCCGCGCGCACAGCCTCCGCGAACTGACGGATGGTCATCTCCCGGGGGTTGCCGATGTTCACCGGGTTCGGCTCATCCGACAGCATCAGCCGGACCAGCCCGTCCACCAGGTCCTTCACGTAACAGAACGAGCGCGTCTGGCTGCCGTCCCCGAAGACGGTGAAGTCCTCGCCCTTGAGGGCCTGGCCCACGAAGGCCGGCACCACGCGGCCGTCATTGAGGCGCATGCGCGGACCGTAGGTGTTGAAGATGCGGACGATGCGGACCTGCACGCCCTTGGTGCGCCCGTAGGCCGCGGTGATGGCCTCCGAATAGCGCTTGGCCTCGTCGTACACGGACCGGGGGCCAATGGGATTCACGTTGCCCCAGTAGTCCTCGCGCTGCGGATGCACCAGCGGATCCCCGTATACCTCCGACGTGGAGGCCATCAGGAACACCGCCTTGTTCGCCTCCGCCAACTTCAGCCCGTTCTCCGTGCCAATGGAGCCCACGCGCAGCGTTTCCAGCGGGAGCTGCGCATAGTCGATGGGCGAGGCCGGCGAGGCCATGTTGAAGACGTAGTCCAGCGGCCCTTCCACCGGGATGCGCTCGGTGATGTCCGCCTTGACGAAGGAGAAGCCCGGCCGCCCGTTCAGCGTGCGCAGGTTCTCTTCGTTGCCAGTGATGAGGTTGTCCACGGCGATGACCGCCGCCGCGCCGTCATTCAGAAGACGCTCACACAGGTGCGACCCGACGAAGCCGGCGCCGCCCAGGACCGCTACCCGCTTCCCACGCATGCTCTTCACGTCACGCCTCTCTCTCACAGCTCGTCGAACGTCGACTGCCCCGGCAACTGCGCCTTGTACTTCTCCAGGACCAGGTCGATGCCCTGGCGGATGTACTCGGCCACGGGCACCTTCGTCTTCTGGTTCAGCGCCTTGAGGAGCTCGTTCTGCTCCGGGGTGATGTAGATGGTGGTGCTGACTTTCTTTCGGGCCATGGCGATATGTGAAAATATATGAAATGACGTGTCGCGCGAAAGCATCTCGTGCGAATGACGTCGCCAGGCGGCCCCCAGACACTGGGAGTTCTCAATGCCACGCTACAAGCAGTTGATTTTCCTGGGCCTCATGACCTCGTGGGCCCTGGCTGGCTGCGCCAGTAGCAAGTCCGCGGAGCAGGATGGCGCGGGCGCCGCGCGGGGCCGGCACGCCGGGGAGCCCATCCGCCCGGAAGCCGGGGCCAACGAGGAAGTCGCTCAGCAGGACGCCAACGGCGACGGCCGCCCGGACGTGTGGACCTACACGGTGGACGGGCGGAAGGTGCGCCAGGAGCTGGACCTGAACTGGGACGGCCGCGTGGACCTGACGCGCTACTTCGACGCCAACGGCGACAAGGCGCGTGAGTCGATGGACCTGGACTTCGACGGGCGCGTGGACGCCACCTACTTCCACGAGAAGGGCGTCAACACGCGCCGCGAGCGCGACACCAATGGTGATGGCCGCCCGGACAGCTTCACCTACTACGAAGGCGGCAAGCTGGTGCGCAAGGAGCGCGACACGCGCGCGACCGGCCGCATCGACTACTGGGAGTACTGGGAAGGTGGCCAGGTGGATCGCATCGGCGAGGACCTGGACGGGGACGGCACGGTGGACAAGTGGACCCGCAACCCGAACAACACGGCCCGCGAATAGGCGGGCCGCCGAGGTGGACAGCGGCTACGGGTTGCTGGTGCCAGTGCGCCCGTAGGCGTCCTCGAGCCGGACCACGTCGTCCAGCTCCGGGGTGCTGACCTCGAGGATGTCACAGTCGGTCAGCGCCACCATGCGGTGCTTGGTGAGCGGCTTGATGTGGTAGCTCTCACCGGGGAGCATCTCCTTCTCGATGAGCCCCTGGCCCTCGTCGACGACGAAGAGCAGCTTGCCGCTCTGCACGTGGATGGTCTCATCCTTGCGGTTGTGGAACTGCAGGCTGAGCTTGTGGCCCTGCTTCACGTGCAGCAGCTTGCCCACGTAGCGTTCGGTGTGAGCCCAGATGAGTTCGTATCCCCAGGGCTTCTCCACCCGCTTCGTCGTCGTCATGGCGCTTCCCGTCTTCCTCATCCCGCTCTAGTTCGTGCCGGCCACGAATGCGTCGAGCGAAGTCTCACGCTTGAAGTCTGAGAGATACCGGGTGGCCGCATCCCGGGAGGCGAAGCTTCCCATGCGGACGCGGTACCACGTGCCCTTACCGGCCACTTCGGCCGTCAGGATATAGGGGGCATAGCCCCGATCACGCAACCGAGCGGCGAAGCGGTCGGCTTCCTGCTTGTCCTGGAACGCCGAGAGCTGGAGCGTGAAGGCCCCGCCCTTCACGGCCTGCGCGGGCGGCGAGGCGGGCTGCGCCGGCCGCTGGGTGGCGCGGGCAATGGCCTCCTTCAGACCGCCACCCTCCGTGGTGGTGGTGCGCGTGGGGACGGCGGACGCCTCCACCTTGCCCGACACCGGCACGGCCTTCGCGGGAGTCGGAGCGGTGGGGGCCTCGGCGACCACGACGCGCTCCGGCTCGGCCTTGGGCTCTTCCGGCGGCAGCTCCCCCGTGTCCGGGTCCGGCGTGGGCGCCAGCGCGGCGCGCTGCGCGGCCGCCGGCTTCGGCTCGGGCGGCTTCGCGGCGGCGGGCTTCTCCGTCGGCGGCGGAGCCTTGGCGACCACGGGCTTGGGCTGCGGCGGGGCCACCGGCTCGGCAGCGGCCTTGCGGGTCAGCTCGTCCGGAAAGGTGAGCGGCTGCTCCTGCTGCACGTTCTGCAGCGCCTGCGCGTTGGCATCCAACGCGGAGAGCAGGTCCGGCGCGGCCACGGCATCCGCGTTGCCCGCGAGCTTCTTGCCGACGACGACCCCCAGCACGAAGACAGCGCCCATCACGACTATGCCGGCGATGAGCAGGCTGACGATCTGCCGGTTGTCCAGAGAGACGTCGAACTTCTCCTTCATCCGGTGAGCATCACGCATGGCTTGAAAGTCCTCGGGCGCGGTCGCAACGGCCACACGAAATCCGTGTTGCGGCCTGTAGCGACGGCATGGAGGGCAAAGTACGCCCCACCCCTGAGCCGGTCAAATTCGCGGAACGACTCCAAGCCTCACCGTCAACCCGTGACGGGCACGGAGAACGAGGCCCCCGCGGCGAGCGGCAGCGGCGACAGCACCTCCCCGGGTGGGGTATCCGGAACGGGGGAAGCCGCCATGGCGGGTGGGGCATTGAGCCGCTCGCGCAAGTCCTTTCCGGCGGCGAAGGACAACGTGCGCCGCGCGGGCACCGACACGCGCTGGCCCGTCTTGGGGTTACGGCCGGTGCGAGCCCGGCGCGTGCGGACACAGAAGACGCCGAAGCCCCGCAGCTCGATTCGCCGTCCGGCGATCAGGGCCTGGGACATTTCCTCGAAGACGGCGTGGACGATGGCCTCCACCTCACGCCGTGGAACATGCGTGGCACGCTCCACGATGCGCTCGATGAGCTCACTGCGCGTCATGCACACCTCCCGCTGGGCGACCGGGGACTCTACCGAAGCGGGCCCCCAAAGGACAAACCGCCCTCCCCATCCCCTCACCGCAACCGGACGTCCGCGGGCCCTTCGACTTCAATCTTGCGGCCCTGCTGCGTGCGCAGGACCACCTCCGCGCCGGCGGGCACCATCAGTCGTACCGTGCGGCCCAGTGGCACGTCGCCCCCTTCCAGCAGCACGGCGGTGGCCAGGTCGTCCGTCTCCGCCACGATGAAGCCATCCTCCACGGTGGCCACCAGACCGCCCTCACCCAGGTTGCCTGCGTGGATGTGGGGCACGCGGGGGCGGTGTGGCGGAGGCGGCAGCGGCTTGCGAGGACCATCCCGCGACGGTTCGTCAGGGGTCTTGTTGGGCGACAGCCCGTTGGGCGTGAAGAAGGCGGCGAAGTAGCCTTTGGAGCTGTACGGGTCTTCCTGCTGGGCGCTCGCGGGCGTCACCTGCACCTGGGTGTAGCGCGCGGCGATGATGCGCAGCGGGCGCGGCGCCTCCTGGAGCTTGCCCTCGACAATGTGGCGGGACGGCAGGTTGACGCCATGGAGCTTCGCCTCGTCCGCTTCGCCCACCTCCAGCGTGTCGCCCTTCTCCAGGAAGCGCAGGCCACCGCCGAAGAACTCCAGCACCGCGGGGCCGGTGGCCTTCAGCTCGTCATGCCCCAGCAACTGCGAGCCGACGGCGATGGGCCGCCACTGCTTGCCTTCCGCGCGCAGCACCGGCGCACCGGCGGCGAGCAGCCCCGCGACGGGTTTGTCCGAGCGCTCCTTGCAGCCAGCGGCCGCGAAGATGGTGACGACCGCGAGCAGACATCCCACGAGGCGCTGCGCCATGTGCCGCACCCTCCGAGGCAACGCGGGGTCAGACAATCCAACCGCCGCCGAGCACGCGGTCCTGATCGTAGACCACCGCGGCCTGCCCGGGGGTGACGGCGCGCGCGGGCGCGTCCAGCTTCACGGAGACGAGCCCGTGCGGCGAAACATGCACCCGCCCCTGCGCGCCCGCGTGGCGGTGCCGGATGCGGACCTCCACCGGCTGACTGGCCGGAGGCGGCCCGTCCACCCAGTGGGGTTGGAGCAGACCGAAGTTGTCACGGCCGGTGCCCTCGGCGGGGCCCACCACCACGCGCTGCGTCTCCGGCTCCAGCCGGTGGACGTAGCGAATCTCGCCGCCCCCCAGGTTGAGCCCCTTGCGCTGGCCCACGGTGTAGCGGTGGATGCCCTGGTGGGTACCGAGCACGTTGCCCTCGGTGTCCACGATGTCCCCGGCCGGCTGCGGCCCGGCGACCTTCTCCACGAAGCCCGCGTAGTCGCCGTCCGGCACGAAGCAGATCTCCATGCTCTCCGGCTTCTGGCTGGTGACCAGGCCGTGCCGCTCCGCGACGGCGCGGACCTCCGCCTTCGTCATGCCGCCCACGGGGAAGAGGATGTCGCGCAGCTCGTCCTGACCGAGCGTGAAGAGAAAGTAGCTCTGGTCCTTGGCGGTATCGACGGCGCGACGCAGGACGAAGCGGCCGTCCACCTCCTCCACGCGGGCGTAGTGGCCCGTGGCCAGCCGGGCGCCGAGCGCGCGGGCACGCTTGAGGAGGAAGTTGAACTTCACGTCCCGGTTGCAGGCGACGCAGGGGATGGGCGTGCGCCCGCCCAGGTATGACTGGACGAAGGGGTTGATGACCCGGTCCTGGAAGATCTCCTCCGCGTTGGCCACGTAGAAGGGAATCCCCAGCGTCTGGGCCACGGCCCGCGCGTCATCGATGTCATCCGGGCTGCAGCAGCTCCCACACGTCGCCTTGCCCTCGTAGGACCAGACGCGCAGGGTGATACCGATGACCTCGTGGCCCTGCTCCTTGAGCAGGGCAGCCGCGGCCGAGGAATCCACCCCGCCGCTCATCGCAACGACGACTCGCATGGTGCTCCTTCCTACACGCCCGCGCGTCCGGGCGCACGCGGGGAGGACACGGAGGGCGCCCTTTCCCGCCCCCCGTCACTCCCGCAGCCCGCCGGCTCAGCGAGCAGCCTGCGCCTGCCACGCCTGCAACCGCTGCCGCAGGGCGTCGGCCGTGTTCAGGCTCGGATCATCCAGGACGGACTCGACGAGGAACCGGGTGGCCTCGCCCACGATGGGGGAAGGCCCCACGCCCAGGGCGGCCATGATGTCTCCTCCGGTCAGCGACAGGTCCTTCGCCGTCAATGGCGGCTTCGCGGCGGCGAGCGCCTCCACGCGGGCGATGAGCGCCTCCACCGCTGGGAGCGCGTCCGGCTGGCGGACTCCGACCCGGGCGCGAACGACCGCGGCCCACAGCGGAAGCTGCGGCGGGCCCAGGCGAGCCAGGAGCCGGCGAAGCGCGGCGTCCGGCTCCCCCACCCGCGTCTCCGCCTTCGCGTGTTCGACGAGCAGCGCCACCAGGTCCGCCACCTTGTTGGGGAACTTCAGCCGCAGGCCGATGTCGCGCGCCTGAGCTCGGTCCACCAGATCGGCCAGCAGCACCGCGACGCGGACTTCCACCTCCAGCGGCGAGGCCTGCACCGCGGCCCGGACGGATGCGGCGGCCGAGGCTTCCGCGCGCGCCAGCTCCGGAAGGAACACGTCCAGAAGCCCGGTGTCCGCGAGCAACAGCAGTCCGCTCTCCGCCCGGGGGGACAGGAGGAGCTTCACCAGTTCCTCACGCACCCGCTCCAGCGCGACCTTGCGGAAGACGCCGAGCGTGGCGGGAATGGCGGCGCGGGTGGCGGCATCGAGCGCGAAGCCGAGCACCGCGGCGAAGCGCACGGCGCGCAAGGGCCGCAGGCCGTCCTCGGAGAAGCGCTCCTGCGCGGAGCCCACGCAGCGGATGAGCTGCGCCCGGAGGTCCGACTGTCCACCGAACGGGTCCACCAGCTCGCGGTCCAGCGGGTTGTAGGCCATCGCGTTGATGGTGAAGTCGCGCCGGGACAGGTCCTTGACGATGTCGCGCTCGAAGGCCACCGAGCTGGGCCGGCGGCCGTCGAGGTAATCCCCCTCCGAGCGGAACGTCGTCACCTCCACGTGAGTGCCATTCTGGAGGACGGTGACGGTGCCGTGCTGGATGCCCGTGGGGATGACCTTGCGGAAGGCGCCCTGGACTTCTTGCGGCAGCGCGCTGGTGGCCACGTCGAAGTCCTTGGGGTGGACCAGGCGCACCATGTCCCGGACGCAGCCACCCACCAGGTAGACGGCGTGGCCCAGTTCGCGCAGCCGCGCGATGACGTCCAGCACGGGCTGGGGGATGTCGGCGTTATGGAGGTTCGCGATCATGACAGCCGGGGCCAGGACGACATGCCCGCGGGCCCAGGGGCGCGTTGTACCGGCCAGACTCCCGCGTTCCAAGCCCCGAGACAGCTTGGGCCCTAGCGGTTAATTCGAAGAGAACCCCTAATCCAAAGACCCGTTTTCGGCACCGCTCCGTATGTTCGATATGGGGCCGAACTGGCCGGAAGCGGAGTCGCATGACGGAGTGGCGCAGGTGAAGCTGCCCGGCTGGAGCGCTCGGGTCCTGGGCCAACCCCACCTCGGAGAGGGCGACGAAGCACCGGCCCGCGCGCCCGTCTTCATCGACGGCCACCGCAAGGGAGCGCGCGCCCTTCCCTTCCTGCTCGCCGCCGCGCACGCGGACGGACAGTTGCGACCCAAGAAGCAGGCCAGCGCATCCACGCCGAGTGCTTCCGGCGTGGAGCGCGGAGACGTCACGTCAGGGGCAATAGGTGCAGTAGAAGAACTGGGAGTTGATGGCGTACTGCGACGTCTCGCCGACACACGTCACGGTACAGTCACTGGCCGTCGTGCACCGGCCCACCTGCCCCTCGATTTCGATGGGGAAGGACGTCCAGTAGGTGGTGATCCGGGGACGGTACAGCGTCGTGCACGCCTGCGCGGACACCTCGGCGGGCGCGGAGACAGCCTCCTGCGCGGCTTCCGGGGTGGGGGGAATCGCACCTTCTTCATTCAGATCCACGCCCTCACCACAGGCCACCAGGAAACCAGCAGCGACCACGGACACCGCGACAGTCGAGATGTTTCGCACGGGCAAATCCTCTCAGTGAAGTTGCACGACACGCGCATCCTGCCGCAGTAGCCTGTTTCAGCCGAGGAAGAAGCGCACTCCCCGGAAGTCATGCCGACCACTCGACAGGTAGGATTCCGACATACCTCGAAGGTGCGGGCGCGGCTCGGGATTGAATGGACGTGGGCCGTGTTGACATGGGGACGCACCGCTTGGGTTATCGCCGCGAAACATCCACTCACGAGCCCTTTGACAGGCTGTCCTGGGCGGTCGGCCACAGGTGTGCTAACGCAACGGCCGTCCGCTCCACGGTCCCCTGAAGCAACCGGCAGCGACCACAGGCACTCATCCACATGCCAAGACCCCGTAGCCTTCGTTCCGCCCCGTCTCATCACTCCACGCGAACCACTCGCGTTCCCGCTTCGTCCTTGCCGCCACTGGAACGCGCGTTCCGCACCGTGCTGGCCGAGGAACTCGCCGGGCAACTGTCGCCGCTGACGGAGACGCTTCTGCGCATCGCGGAGAGCCTGTCCCCCAGCGGCCTCCGGCGCCAGCCGCGGCGTGAGCTGCCGAACGCGGCCCTGGACGCCCTGGCATCGTCGCTCGCGACCCTGGATGCGGGGCCCCACGACACCGCCGAGGAAGAAGCCGCCCCGGAAGCCCGGGCCTGCGCCGTCATCGGCTGCAAGCGGCCGGTGCGCAGCCTGGGCTACTGCGCGGCCCACTACCAGAAGCGGCGCCTCATGGTGGCCTCCGGCCGCCTGCACCACGCGTGGACGGAAGACGCCGCGCCGAACAGCATTCCGGACGTCATCCTGGGCCGGAAGCGCCGCGAGTCTTCTTCGGAGGCACCGGAGACCGCCGTCACCCCGGAGCCCGTGCGCCCCAGCGAGGGTCCCCGCGTCTGGGTCCGCAAGAAGGGCGCCAGCCCCGTGGTCCCGACGCCCAGTAGCGACAGCCCGCCGGTCCTGCAGTTGGCCCAGAGCTCGGTGATTCCGACCTCGCAGCGCTCCGAGCGTGAGCAGGTGGCATCCATCGTCGAGCAGTGGGCCAGCGAGTTCCGGGCCAACAAGCATCGCTCGTGACGAGGAGCCATGCCCCGTCGGGCCCCATGGGCCGGACGGGGCAGCGCGGCCTCCAACGCATCGCGACATCCGTGAGGGGTGTCTGCCAATAGCACCGCCCATGACGGTCGCATGACAGTGGGCGGGCATGGTTCCAGGGACTCGAATCGACGGCAGCCGCCGCCGTGCCAGCCCTGGACTTCCGAATGGACTCCGCGACCCGCAGCAGCGCCTTCACCTCACTCTCCCGAGATGCCGAGCGGAACCTCATCGCCCGCACGCGGCCCTTCGCCACGCAGGACACGCGGCGGAGTTGGTGGGAAGTGGGTTCCACCTTCGCGGCCCTGCTGGGCGCCATCGCGCTCGCCGCCCTTCCCTCCTGGTGGCCCCTGCGCGTCGTGGGCAGCGTGGTGCAAGCGCTGGTGATGATCCGCTCCTTCATCCTGGTCCACGACTACCTGCACGGCTCACTGCTGTCGGGCTCGCGGCTCGCGAAGGCCCTGTTCCACACCCACGCGGTGCTGCTGCTCACGCCGCCGCGCGTCTGGACCGAGTCGCACAACCACCACCATGCGAACACGGCGCGGCTGGCTGCCTCCGCGTCGGGGACGTTCACCACCTGGACGGCGCAGCAGTGGCGTGAGGCCACGGCGTTGGAGCGGCTGGCCTACGTGGTGGAGCGGCATCCGCTCGTGATGGTCTTCGCGTACCCGCTCGCGTTCCTGGGAGGGCTGTGCATCGTGCCGTTCGTGAAGCACCCGCTGCGCTACTGGAGCGCGGGCTTCGCCGTGCTCCTCCACGTGGCCATCAGCGCGGCGGTGTTCCACTTCGGGGGCCTGGGCGTGTACCTCACGGCGATGGTGCTGCCGCTGTCCATCGGCTACGCGCTGGGGGCGTACCTCTTCTTCTCCCAGCACAACTTCCCGGACGTCGCGCTGCGCGAGGACCAGGACTGGACGCACGCGAGCGCGGCCCTGGAGGCTTCGAGCTACCTGGCCTGCGGCCCCGTCATGGCGTGGTTCACCGGCAACATCGGCTACCACCACGTCCACCACCTCAACCCGCGCATCCCCTTCTACCGGCTGCCGGAGGCCATGGCCGCCATCCCCGAGCTGCAGAATCCGCGCACCACCACCCTGCACCCCAGGGACGTGCTGGCCTGTCTGCGACTCAACGTCTGGGACGGAAAGCGGGGTCGCATGGTCCGGTTCCGGGACGTTCCCGCGTCACGCTGAGGGAGCCCGGCAGGGCCCCTAGGGGGCGGAAGGCTCGAAACGGTGACGCTGGCGCGTTGCGCGCGCCGGGCCGCCTGCTATAACGCACGTCGCTGTGCATGCGCCCCGGCTTTAAGGGGGCATGGATGGACCTTTCTGGCGGACTTCCTCCAGAAAGCGCAGTGACTTGAGAGCACGACCCCGTAGCTCAGTTGGATAGAGCGGCGGTTTCCTAAACCGCAGGCCACAGGTTCGATTCCTGTCGGGGTCACATCCTAACCGCCCGTCCCCACTGGGGATTCGGGCGGAGGGTGGAGCCAGTGCCGCTCCCGCTGATGGCGCCGTGGCGCTGGCGTGGCGTAGCGGCAAGGCCAAAGCCAAACACTCACCAAGCCGTACCGCTGAGCTGCCTGATGATGCCCAAGGCCGCGGCGGCTTAACACCATCCTCCCAGCCCCGCCGAAGCCTCCTGCCGGCCGAGTTCACCTTGGGGTTCCGCCGCCTCGATGGGGCGGGCGAGCGCTGGGAGGTGGATTGCGGCTCGGGCATCGTCCGCGGCGAGGGCTGGCTCGCCTTGCTGCACGCCTTCCACAAGGCCCTCGCGGAGGTCCGCCGCGTCGCGGACGCCGGACGGGAGTCCGCGGCCCAGGACGCTGCGCGCACGACAGGGAGTGCCCGGTGAGCGCCCCGAAAAAGCACTCCAAGGCCAAGCTGCGCGTCGTCCATGGGCCCGGCGCCGTTTCCGTGGGCGTCGTCCTGCACGCTGCCCTGCAAGTGGCCACTGGCGATGGGCGCTCCCTGGTGCTGAACGCAGTGGACTGCCGCCAGATGCTGGATGCGCTCGGCCAGGGCGAAGTGCCGCCGTGCGTGTGCGCTGCCCTAGGACGCGCGCGATGCATGCCCTGCCGCCTCAACGGCATGGAGCGGGACCTGGCTGTCCTCCGTGCCTTCGAGGAAGGCCAGTGGAGCATTCAGGAGCAGCTCGCCGGCGAGGACTCCATTCCCACGGAGGTGCTCACCGGCGCGTTGACGGCGCTCAACGGCCTGCTGCGCGCCTCGGAACTGCGCGGCGAGCCCGAAGCCCCCGCCCCTGCCCCACGCACCTATGCCCCGGATGAGAAATGCTGGTGCGGCGAGCCCCTGCTGCTGGTCAAGCGCGGGACATCTGTTCCCTGGGCAGGCACGACGACTGAGGTGTCGTGGTGGCGGGAGGCACCAAGCGCGGCTTTCCGCCTGCCGTCATCACACCCGCCGGGCATGGTGCTCCGGCGGGGCTGTTCTTACTGCGTTGACGTCCGGCACCACCCGCGCGGGAGGGATGCCCCTCCTTCCCGCGCGGGCATCGGTGCCGGGGTGTACCGGCCCGGCCTCGTGCCGCGTTGGTGCAAACCCTCCCAAAGCAGCGAAACCGAATTGTCATGACTTAGAGGCTTGCATATATGGACTCTAATTCCTGATTTCGGACGGGAGGGGTCCATGACAGCAGCTCGACTGGGACGCGTCGCAGCGCTCGGCATGGCCATCGGCTGCGCCGGGGCGCCTGAACCGAGTGGCACGCGGAACTATTGGCGTTCGGGCCCACACGTCCATGTGCGAGGCCCCTGGGAAGCCATCACCCCGTCTTCCGACGCGGACGAGGTCATCGACCAACTCTGCCCTGCCGTCATGGAGCTGCCGCGCGCGATGGCGCGCGACTATGGGCAGGAGTACTGCGGCGGCATCTACCACGCCAGCATGCCCTCACCTCTGGGCGAGCCCGAACCGGTTGGCCCCTCGAAGAGGAAGAAGTGCATCCCACCTCGCTACGTCGCCGACCCGAGAGGGCGAACGATAGTGCTCGGGGACTTCCACAGCCACCCGTGGGCTCCCTCGTCACTGTCGCTCGTGGACCGGCTTGCCGAGACGCAAATCTGGACCATCCGCATCCAGTTCGACCGCGCCTGCACCATCACCAAGCTCGTGCCGAATCTCGGCAGCGAGCAACCCGGAGAGGTCTACCTCCGACAACGCAAGCACTGGAAGCTGGTGGGCATCATCAAGCACGAGAACAAGGCTCTCGGGCTCGTCACTGCGGTGGATGACTGAGGGCTGAGCGTGTCGATGCACATCCGAAATCGTGGCCCGCACGGAGGCCCCATGAAGCGCGTTCTGCTCCCCCTTCTTTGCGTGCTGCCCGCATGCGCCCTGTTCCAACGGCCGCCGCGCCCGGTGCATGCGCCACCGGAAGAGGCTGCCGCCTTCGCAATCCCGCTCGCGATGCCAACCGAGGGGCTGCAAGTCATCAGCGGCACCACCCTGCGCGCCATCCAACTCGCCATGGAGGACTACCTTCCCTGGGACCGGAAGCTGCCCAAGGGCGCCACACCGCTCTATGAGTGCCTCAATCGCCGCGAGTCGTACGAGGTCGCAACAGCGCCGGCCTCCCCCGGGGTTGTGCTCGTCAGCATCATCCCAAACCCGAAAAAGTGCGACATCGGCACGGCGCCCACCCTGGAGGGAGGCGCCACCTATGCGATTGACGTGAACGCCTGGCGCATCCTCGCGGCGCAGGAGTAGTCGCACGAGGAGTCGCCGCTGGGGATGCCGGCATGGCCCAGCGGGGCAGCCGCGTGCAACCGCCCCGCTGGATGCATCACGCGACTTGGTCCCGCCCCTCGCGGAGCGCCTGCTCCAGCCGGCGGGCCGCGGCT
The DNA here is from genome assembly GCF_006547365.1 of Myxococcus sp. AB056. Taxonomy (NCBI): domain Bacteria; kingdom Pseudomonadati; phylum Myxococcota; class Myxococcia; order Myxococcales; family Myxococcaceae; genus Myxococcus; species Myxococcus sp. AB056. Next base: position 35,426 of record NZ_VHLB01000091.1, read on the forward strand.
TCGCAGTAGCGCGCCTCGAGCTCCATGCCCACCGAGCGCCGGCTGGAGCAGGCGCTCCGCGAGGGGCGGGACCAAGT
>NZ_VHLB01000092.1:0-35383 GCF_006547365.1 Myxococcus sp. AB056
CCTGAGGAACCCCGCCCCGAAGCCCCCCGTCATGAACTTGGCCTCACTGGTCTGCCACCACGCCCACTGCGGAATCTGGGAGAACGGAACGCCCTGCCACGTCACCATGTCGGACGTGAAGCAGTGGAGGCCCATCAGCTCACCGGACTGGGCGCCCGTGTAGAGGCCTCGCGGATACCCATACCGGGCGCACACCGCCTCCGCGCCCCTGTTCGCGTACGCCCAGCTCACGTCCGAACGAGCGGTGATGGGATAGCCAGACGCGCTGCGCATCGCGGCCGTCGTGTCGATGAAGACGACTCCCGCGAACGCCTGCGCCGAAGCCAGACTGACAGTGATGGTTGCAAGGGCTGAAACGAGCTTGGAGATTCGTACGGCTCGGAACTTCCTCTCTCCCGAGGGGGAATGGCTGAGATAGCCAAGAACAATACGAGCCCACCTGCCCCTCTGGTTCGACGACTACAACCGCTGCCACCCGCACCGCGGGCTGAAGATGAAGCCACCCCACGAGTTCCGTACTGCTAACTCTCACCCCTGAGCTGTCCGATTTGACGGGGGCACCTCCACTGCCCAGCATCCGGCCTGTCGGCTCACAAGCTACTGCGGTGGACAAGGCGGCCTCGCTGGGTTAGTAGGCCAGCCGCACCAGCTGCACTCAGTTCAGAGTGCAGCCCTGCCCGGACGAGATGCGCCGTACCCGGTTACGTAAGACGACGCCCTGACCAGGGGTGCGTCATGTCGTGGCTGCTTGTTCTCGTTGCTGGGTTGCTGGAGACGTGCTGGGCTGTAGGCCTCAAGTATACGCAGGGCTTCACCCGGCCTTGGCCCAGTCTCTTTGTTGCCGTCACGTTGATTAGCAGCTTGGCGCTGCTGTCCATCGCAATGCGCACGCTGCCGGCCGGAACTGCGTACGCGGTTTGGGTTGGAATTGGGGCCTTGGGCGCCGCGCTTGTTGGCATCGTGCTCTTCCGTGAGCCGGCCACACTGGGGCGCTTCTTCTTCCTCGGACTCATGGTCGTCTCTGTCATCGGCCTGAAGTTCACCAGCGGCGGGGACGCGCACTAGGGGCTGTCTGTCCGAGCGCGCAGTACGTGTCGAGCCTTGGCGACGACGCGCACTGCGCCTGTCGGCTGAGCCTCATCAACGCCATGGTGGCGCACCACGGTTATTCGGACGTGTGCGCCGGCCAGGTGAAGGAGATGTCCCTTGGACCCCATCACGCCTCCGCTCGCTCCCGGCCAGAAGCACGTCGTCGTGCTGGGGGCGGGCTTCGCTGGACTCACGGCCGCCAAGGCGCTCGCGCGTCACTCGGCGCTGTATGTGACGGTCCTCGACCAGCGCAACCATCACCTCTTCCAGCCGCTGCTCTACCAGGTGGCTACTAGCGGACTGAGCCCCGCGGACATCGCGGTGCCCATCCGCTCGCAGTTCGCGCGCAAGCCCAACGTGTCGGTGCACTTGGGCCGCGTCACGTGGGTGAACCTCAAGGAGCGCTGGGTGGGCGGCGAGGGCGACGTGCGGCTGCGCTACGACTACCTCGTCATCGCATGCGGCGCGCAGCACAGCTACTTCGGCAAGTCGGAGTGGGAGGACTTCGCCCCGGGACTCAAGACGCTGGAGCAGGCGACGGAGCTGCGCCGCCGCATCCTCAGCGCCTTCGAGCAGGCGGAGAACGAGCGCGACGCCGAGCGCCAGCGCGCGCTCCTGAGCTTCGTCGTCGTGGGCGCGGGCCCGACGGGTGTGGAGCTGGCGGGCGCCATCGCGGACATCAGCCGCACGGTGCTGGTGCGCGATTTCCGCCGCATCAAACCGTCCCGCGCGCGCGTCTTCCTCGTGGAGGCGGGCCCACGGATTCTGCCGTCCTTCAGCGAGAAGCTGGGAGCGCGTGCGCACCGCGACCTTGCGGCCCTGGGCGTGGAAGTGCGCACGGAGGCGCGCGTGACGGCGGTGGACGCCGAGGGTGTGATGCTCGGCTCCGAGCGCCTGGCCTCGCGCACGGTGGTGTGGGCTGCAGGTGTGCAGGCCGAGCACCTCACGCGCGGGCTCGGCGTGCCGCTGGACCGCGCGGGGCGCGTGCACGTGGCGGCGGATCTCACGCTGCCCGGCCACCCGGAGGTCTTCGCCGCGGGTGACGTGGCCCACGTGGAGCTGGACGGTAAGCTCGTGCCCGGCGTCGCGCCTGCGGCCATGCAGATGGGCCGGGCCGTGGCGCGCAACGTCCTCGCGGACCTGCGCGGCCGCCCCCGCACGCCCTTCCGCTACAAGGACAAGGGCGCGATGGCCACCATCGGCAAGCACCGGGCCATCGCTGAGACGGGCCGCGCCAGGCTGACGGGCTTTGTCGCGTGGGTGGCGTGGCTCTTCATCCACGTCTGGTACCTGGTGGGCTTCAAGAACCGCTTCGGCGTGTTCGTCACGTGGGTGTGGAGCTACCTGTTCAGCACGCGCGGCGCGCGGCTCATCACGGAGCACGAGTGGCGGTTGAGCCCGAAGGTCGCGTCTGAGCGCGCGCCGCACGCGGGCGAGGTGACGGCGGACGACCCCACGGCGCCCACCCGTGATGCACGGCCGCCGGACGGGACGACGGCTACAGCCGCTGCCGCCCTCATCGCGGACGGAAGATGATGTCACCCCCCGAATTCCGTACTGCTGATTCCCAACCACGAGCTGTCCGATTTGACGGGGCAGCTCCAGGCGCGCTCCTGCCTGCGAATCCCACCCGCGGCAAGTTTGTTTCCGGCACGTAGCTCCGCTTGGACAAGAGCGCGCTGGGGGGCGCTGCGACTACCCCTCCATCGGCGAGCAGAGCTCCACCAGGACGCCGTTGAGGTCCCTCACGTAGGCCACCGTCTGTCCCCAGGGCTTCTGCTTGGGAGGTTGCGTCGCCTCGGCGCCCGCCTCCACGGCACGTGTGTACGCGGTGGCGACGTCGGGAGTGACGAGCGCCAGTTCGATGGCCGCGGCGTCTTCCTTCGGCCGCAGATGGCGCACGGTGAAGCCATGCTCCTTCGCCGCGCCTTCCTCGACGAAGGCCAGGGCGGTGGCGCCTGTCTCCATCTCCGCGTAGCCACCGCTCTCGTGGATGAAGCGGCGCGCCAGTCCGAAGGCCTTCTCGTAGAAGGCGATGGCGGCGCTCACGTCCGGTACGTAGAGGATGATGTAGCCGAGCTTCATGGCGGACTCCTGTTGGTCAGTGGGACGTCTGTGTGAGTGCGTCGTCACACGGATGGCACGGGCCTGTCTTGAAGGAATCGGACAGCGCTCAACCCACGAGTGCGGTGGGCGACACGCCGGCCAGTTCCCGCACGTCTCGTGACAGATGCGCCTGGTCCGCGTAGCCGCATTCGAGCGCGATGTCACACAGGTCCGTGCCCTCACGGGAGCGCAGCAGGGACACCGCCCGCTGGAAGCGCAGCACTCGCGCGAGCAGCTTCGGCGGTACGCCGGCTTCGTCCAGGATGTCCCGGTGCAGGGTGCGCTCACTCACGCCCAGCTCGCGAGCGAGCGCGGCCATGCGCACCTGTCCCGACGAGGCTTGGAGGTGTCCCAGGGCCTGGACGGCACGCGGCTTCGCCATGCTCCGGAACGAAGCCCAGCGTCGGGCGATGGTGCGCTGGAGCAGGGCCATGGCCTGGGCGGGCGAGGCGCAGTCTTCCATCCGTCGCTGGACCTGCATGAGGGCGGGCGAGCAATCCTGGGCGGAGACGTTGAGTCCGCAGAGTTCACGCGGACTGACACCCAGCAGGGCCTGCGCCCAGCCAGGACGGAGCCTGACGCCCAGGCTCACCCCGCCGGGCTCGAGGTCGACGAGAATGAAGCGCTTCATGGGGCCGACGACGGCCAGCCGGGGGGCGGCCAGCCACACCGGGCCTGGGGCGTGTTGGAATCCGAAGATGAGGTCGGTGCAGCCATCCGGAAGGACCCGGTGCTGCCGGGGGAGGGGGACGTCGTGGGGCTTTCGGGGCACCCAGAACTGCCAGAACGCGTCCACCGCATCCGCCATCTCGATAGGCGGTGCCCACTGGGTGTAGCCCTGCTGCTGTGCGTCCTCCGCCATCCCGTCCCTGTCTTCAGCCCGTGCACAGCCTGTCAGGCCCTGTGCGGCCATTGCGTCCATTTCCCATGAAAGGAGCGGTGGCCATGAAGACGGCGAACCTGACGAGCCCGATGAATCCCGACACCCTGAACGATACTGTCATCGGCATCGATGCGCTCGCGCTCGCTGGCCGGGCCACCGCTCGTGATTCCAAGCGGGGGGCGACCTCCCGTCGAGATCTCCCGCCTGGGCTCTGACCCACCGTGCCCCGTCGAAGGACAGGGCATGGCAGGCCAGAGGCCGGGCTCCCCGAGGGGACCCGGCCTCTTTCTTTTCCGGGTCAACCCCACTGCTCCGGGATGCGATTGGAATCGCAGCACGGCCGTCTACCGTGTGAACAGGGTTCGATTCCCTGTCGGAGCGCTCATCCCCGAGGTGACGCCCATGAATCCCCTCCCCATCGAGTCCGAGCCGGAAGACCTGTTCGACGGCATCGCTTCCTTCTGACACCGCGCCCCGTGGCTGGGGCGCTCTCGCAGTCGCAGTTCCGGTCTTGTAGCTCAGAGGATAGAGCACTCGGTTGCGGACCGAGAGGTCGCAGGTTCGACTCCTGCCAGGACCACTTCCCTCAACCCCGCGCAGCGCCTCGGGAATCTCCCTGGAGGCGTCTGCGCGTTGAGCCACCTCCGCCGAGTTCCGCACCACCGGCGCACCATGCGGGCCGCCCACGGCCAGCGGGAGCACCTTGGCAAGAGGCTCCTCGGTTGGCTGGAAGCTGAGTTGCTCCAGGCCCGCGCGCATGTCGTCCACATCGAGGTGGCCATAGACGCCTGCCGTGATCGTGGGCGAGGAGTGCCCGAGGATGCGCTGCACCACCGCCAGCGGCACCCGCGCCTTGAGCAGCAGGGTTGCCGTGGTGTGGCGCAGGTCGTGGAAGCGGATGGCGCGCGGCTTGGGCGAGGGCCACAGCATGAAGCCGCAGCCCGCCTTGGAGCAGCGGCGCACCTCGGATGAGGCCGCGTGCTCGACGCGTCCACAGCGGCGGCACTTGTGGGCCCACCCATCGACAAGCTGGGCGCGGCTCATCGCGGACCGGAGCAGCGGGGCAAGGTCCACGTTCAGGGAGTGCATCGAGCCATCCGGACGAGGGAACACCAGCCCCGAGGGGCTCTCCCTCATCGCCTGGGCGAGGTAGGGCCGCAGCTCGTGGTGGATGGGGACGAGTCGGGCCCGCCCGCCCTTCGTGGTGCCCGCCTCCCAACTCCTCGTGACGAGGATTTCCCCCTGCTCAAGGTCCACGTCCACCTTTTGGAGGGCCACCAGTTCGCCGCGCCGCATCCCGGTATAGACGGCAGTGGCGAACAGGCACCGCCACTCAGGGGGCACCTGGGCGAGCACCGGCCCCACCTCCTCGGCCTTGAGGTAGGACGGTGCGCGCTTGGGCACCTTGCGCCGAGGGACGGCATCCACGGGGCTGGCGCCCTTCCAGAGCCCGCGCTGGATGGCTTTAGAGAAGACGGTCTGCGCGAAGCCGCGCAGGTTGTTGACCGACTTGGGCGACAGGTCGGCGGCTGCGGAGAGCGCCTCATCAATGCGAGCCGTGGTCACCTCGGGGATCGCCAACGCGCCCAGGCGGGGCCGAAGGTGTTTCTCGGCCGCGAGCCGGTCCCCCTGGGAGCGAAGCTGCCCGGCGAAGTTCTGCGCGTACCAGTCGAGCAGTTCCCCGAAGGTGAGGGAGACGGGGACCTCGATGGGCTCCAGCCCGAGGCGCTGGAACTCGGCCTTGCGCTCCAACTCGCGTGCGAGTTCCTGGGCTGCGAGCTTCGTGGCGCAGTTGGTTCGACGCTGCACCCACCGGCCCGCCCCGTTTTTCCACTTCACCACCCAGGAACCATCGCGCTTGAAGATGCTGGCCATGGTCAAACCCCCTTGAGGCGAATCCGCTTCGAGCCGAAGCGGGCGAACACTTCCAGATTGCCCCCGAGCGCCTCGACGTAGCGCTGGAGCGTGGAAACCCGGTGGCCCGTCCGGCGCTCCGCCTTGGAAAGCTCGGACTGGTCCATTCCGGCTGCGGCGGCCAGCTCAACCTGAGTGAGGCCACGGAGCCGCCGGAGATCGGCAAGCGTGAGCACTTCCGGAGCGGTGCGCTTGGAGCGCGGGCGAGGTGAAGTCCCCATGGACACGAACATGCACTTAACCTCCTAGCGGCGCAACGGGGTGACGGACCCACGGGGAACACGGTGGCGCTCAAGGAACGTGCGGATTTCCTCGGGCCGGAATCGGAGCGCCGCGCCGATGCGCACGCAGGGAAGCCGTCCCGCCTCGGCCTCCTTGTAGACCCACGAGGTGGACATGGAGAGGAAGCGGGCAACGTCCTGCACCCGCCAGAGCGGTTCGGGGTGGCTGCTCATGGCTCCCGCTCCGTAGCCGTGCCCGGGGCGAGGATGTACCCGCGCCCTTCGCACTTGAGTTCGCCCCGTTCTTCCATCGCGTTGATGGCCCGGAAAGCAACCTGCCGTCTCCCACCCACCATCTTGGCCAACTGCGCTTTGTTGGGAGGGGTAGTCGCGGAGGTGAGCACCCTCCGTATCTGTTGCTCCTTGTCCTGCGCGGCTGTCTCGGTCACGTCCTCGATGGTCACAGTGCCATCGGCGAGAGAGAGCGTGAACTGGTGGCGCTGCGCTGTTTCCCCATCACGCCCCTTCGCCACCTGCGCCACGAAGGAGATAAGCCCCGAGTGACGTGGCGTGTCCTCTCGCGTGAGGTTCACCTGCATATCCGCCCATCCCGACAGCACGGTGCTCCCCCTTGCCGCGTAGATGGGTGGCCCTTCGCCGCGCTCGCCCGCCTTCGAGGTGTGGTGCACCAGCACGATGAGCGCACGCGGGTTGATGGTGGCGAGTTCCTGGATATGCTCCTTCGCTTGGTTCACGGCTTCGGTGTCGTTCTCATTCCCGAGGAACAGCGAGGAGAACGGGTCGAGAACCAGGACAGGTGCCTCGTGGGCGCGCAGTTGTTCGGCGATCTGCTCGCGTATCGCAGCGTCCTCAAGCCGCACCCGCTTACGGTGGGCGATACGCACGAGGGCATCCGGGAGGAAGCCAAGGGCCGTAAATCGGTCGCGGATGCTGCGCGGCCGGCCCTCCTCAAGCACGAGGAAGGAGTGCCGCCCAGCTTTCGCCGCCTCCTTGGCGATGATGAGCGCGAGGTACGTCTTGCCCACCCCTGGTGCGGCCACGACGAGGAGGTTGCCAGAATCTGGAACCACCTCCGCAATGAGCCAGGAGAGGGGGGGCAGGTCCTTGGTGCGCTCAAGGAAGTCCGAGAGGGACTCGAAGAGGGGCGGAGCGGTTCCGGCGGTTCCCGGTGGTTCCGGGAACCGGTTCCCAATCCCCGACCCTGTAGGCGGAACCGGAACCGGCTTGCGGCCATTGGTCACGGCAGCGAACACTTCCGCATCCGAGCGGCCGGCGGCATCGTCTCCGCTCATCGCGCGCCCCCCTGGTGGGAAGAGAAGTCCACCCGCTCGACCGTGACTCCTACAGGGAGCGCCTCTCGAACCTGGAGTGCGTAGCGGTCTCCGGCCCCGTCTCCGTCGGTCGCGACCCAACAGGGAACCTCTGTGGGCCAATCCGAGAGGGAACGGAAGGCGTTTGCGCTCCCGGCCACCATGCCGAGCACTGCCCAGCGTCGCCCGTAGCGACAGGCGACTTGCGCGAGTTTGAGAGTGTCCGTGAGCCCCTCGGTCACCACCACGGCTTCGAGTGCAGCCAGAGTCTCCTCGCCCCGCACTGCCCGGAGGAACTCTCGGCCCCGGCCATCGGCAAAGAGAGTTCCCGCGTAGGAGAAATCTCGCGGGTTGCGCGTCTTGTCCTTCGCCGGAAGGTCTGCCCGGATGGCGCGTGCCTGGATTGAGGCCACGTTTCCATCAGGCTCGAAGGCGAGGAGCGCGAGCCGGTACACCTCCGGCGGGTAAGGCCACCACGACGGGTATGGGTAGCGCTCGGGCGGCGGAAGGATGCGCGCAAGCTCGCGGGTCTCCGGCATGGTGAGCCATCCCATGTCGAAGCCGCGCGTCGAGAGGTAGACGCGGACCGCTCCGGTCCAAGATGGGTCAAGGCCGGAGGGGACCGCATCCAGCGGAAAGCTCGCGCGCCAGAGGGACTCAAGCTCGGCTTTCGGGGGGCGCAGGGCGCGTGATGGCGCCATGGGCTGCATACGCAAGGGCGACGCGAGAGAAACCGCCAGGCCATCCGCCAACGCTGCGCGCACCGGCGTCCAGTCCCTCGGCCTGGGGTTCTGAGCGATGACCCATGCGGCGAGCGTCACCGCGTCGCCGTGAGCGTCGCACTCGTGGCAGCGCCAGCCGCGCCCATCCGGCGTGAGGCCGACAGCACCGCGTTTGTCACTGCGTGAAGGGTGACGGTTCGCCGCCCCGCAGGCGGGACACGGCCTGATGAATGCCCCGCGTGGCCCACGCCTGCCAACTTCCAGGCCGAGCCCACGCGCGACTGCTTCAACGCCCCGCTCTCGCACCTCGGAGAACCAGTTTGGGAGGACGAGGCTCACGAACGGCCTCCCCGCGCGCGCGACTCGCCGATGAGCATCGCAATATCGCCCGCGCGCCATGCGGTGATGCGAGGACCGAGTTTGACCGGCTGAGGGAAACGACCCGAGCGAACCCCCGCCCACCATGTGGAACGGCTGACGGGGATGAGCTTGAGGATCGCCGGGAGCCTGAGAAGACCGGGAAGTGTTTCTGCGTCCGACACCGATTGCCTCCGTGCTGTGAAGAGCAGGGCAATCGTGAGTCGTCCGGCCTGTTGATTACGTGGGGACGGCTGGCGGATTCGTGGAGGGGTTGTCCCCCCTCAATTCACTGGTCAGTTGGTCAGCGCCCCCGAGTTGTTCGGCCCGAGGATGCGCTTGCCTTCGCTCGCTCCAGTGCCTTCTTCCATTTTTCAAGGCGCTGCTCCCAGGCGGAGTCGCGGGCATCCGGGGCATGCGGCAACTGGCTGCCGTGCGCTACCTCCAAGAGTGCCGCGATAGTCTTCGTGATGGACCATCCTTCTTTTGAAGACACTGTGACGAGGTAGCGGGCAATCGCCGTTGTCTCCTTCGCATTGCTTCCCGTGACTTCACCTCTCGGCCTGATTCGGTTGGCCTCCTTCAGAAGTCCGTCTCCCTCACGGAGCCAAGGTTCCAGCCGTTCAAGCAAGGCGCGCACTGCGGCAGGCCCCACAGGCGCATTCTCCAGTTCCTCCCACGAATCTTCGAGCTGCTCACGCAGGGACGCTGGATACGGCCCGGTTCCTTCGCTCTCGATGGCCCGCGACGCCTTGACGGTGTTCTTGAGGGCGCGCAGTTCGGGCCCGAGCGCTTTCAAGCTCTCCCAGAGAGCCACAGTCTCGCGTAGGCGCGTTGGGCGATGGACCTTCCGCCGGAGTCCTCGCAGTACCGCCGCGCATCGTGCATCTCCGAGGCGGCGCTTGCATTCGGCCAGCGCCTCTTCTGCGCTCGCGTATGGCGGGCTCTCTCGCTTCTTCTTGCCCATGTACGCCCCGGGTACTCCCCAGAAGGTGGAAGGGGCGCGGACTGCCACGTCTGGGAGCCGTGGCCGGTTGGCCGAGCGTGCCCACGCGGCGCTCTTCTATCGCAACTGGCCGCCATCAGCCGATGCCCAGACCGGAGGCTTTCCCGCTGGGCGAGGCAGCAACAGCCGAATAACCACCGCTACGCCCTGGGGGGAACTGGCCTCGAACTCACTGAGCCAACGCTCCGCCGAGGTCATGTCGTCGTCCTCATACAGTTCCACCACGGCCAGGGAGGGCGCATCCCGGCTTGCGCGACGCTCCAGGGCTTCGATTCGGGAACGCAGCTTTACCGCGCACACACCAGTCCTCCCGCGCGGGGAGAACCTTCGTGCCTGGCTGTGGCTTCGAGCTTGGCGAGGCGCTCCTCCAACTCTGTGCCCTGGATGATTCCGGCGAGTACCGAGTACCCGTAGATAAGCGCCCGTGCCTTGCTGGCTTCTATAGTGCCGTCTTCCAGCGCGCGGAGGCAGTCGGCGAGCCCGGTCCTCACGTTCCCGAGGTTCACCAGTCGCCGCCGACGCTGCCGGGGGGAGGGGGGAGGGGGCAATCCCAGGTTTTCACTCATGATTGCGGTACCTTGCGTCACTCAATCGCTGCACCGAAGGGCCGATTTTAGGCCCAAGAGAGGGCCTTTTCGGCCCCTTGCTATGGCACCAATGCCTGTGCCAACACGGCGAAAGTCGCGGGCTCGATGGGAGCGCATTCACGCTGGGGAATGGCAGTGCAGCGTGAGCGAGGGGGACCGTCAGAGCCAGCCTATTGCTTCTTCTTTTTGAATCTCGACAGCACTTCTCGCGAAAGAGAGTTGTTCTTGGCCGCAAAAGTGCCGCTCCAGTTGAATCGCAACTCTAGGTTGTGACCGAGCTTTACGGTCCCGTGTGGGGGGATGACATGCCCGAAGGTACCCCCATGCTCTGGTGGCTGAATGGCGCGGTCGAGCGGTTGATTCCAGGAGCATGCGATGCGGAGAAGACCTCGGAAGGTAAGAACCCCGCCGGTCTGTTCTCCATCTCTCCCCACAGCCATATCGAACGAGAGTCTCTTTGTGTTCTCGACCTGCTCACCCACGCTTGCTAGCACGCCGATTCCGCACCCTTCGTCGAATGGCTCGACCCCAAAGATACGGCGCACGAGGCGCAGGTCGGGCCTCCAACCCGACGGCGCCGCCCGGTAGTTGCCAGAGAACAGCAAGTTGGCCATCAGCTTGAAGCACCATCGCTGGAATCTGAGCCCATCTATGGTGTACTGGCGCAGGGACCAACGAGAGTTTGGGCGGCCGCTGCGAAGAGCGTGCATGTTGCTCAAGTCATCGCACAGTTCCCAGGCATCAATTGCTGACTGATCCAATTCGCTGAGTTGCGCGTTGTGGTCTCTACAGAGAATGTTTGCCACCAGCGCCGGAGCAGGAAGAGTCCGCTCTCCATCGGGGCACCAACTGGCGCCCCGGACTGTTGCCCCATTCGGGAACAAACCGTTGGTGAAGTAGTGCTCGCGGGACATGCCGCCACCGCAACGGGAAAGTTCATGTGCCCAGCATGATTCCACGACACCGCTCCTCTTGCTCGCAGCGACGGCCCCAGGTCACGTGGCCGCGTCCTCGTCGTGGGGCTCAGCAAACAGCTCGCTGAGCGCCACATCGTAGGCCACGGATGCGGCAACCAGCGTGGCCACGGTGGGGTTAGCAGTGCCTCCCTCCAATCGCGGCATGTACTTGGGATGCAGCCCCATCACTTCTGCGGCCTGTTCCTGCGTGAGCCCCCTTGCTTGGCGAGCCTCCCTGAGTCTCCTCCCGAGTCGCCGTAGCTCCCGCTTGATTGCGGGCGCCAAATCTTCCGTCGTTGCGGTCTCGGTAGGGGATGGCCGCTGTGACTTGCCGGGTGGGGACACAGAGCCAATTTGGCCCGGGTAACCTTTACGTTACCACAACCTATAGTTTACCTTCGGGCCGCCAGTGACCCTCGAAAGGACGGCCTGCATGACCGAAGAGATGGACCGCACCAGCGCCCCGGCAGTCGTCAGCATTGACCTGGAACTCGCCACCGTGGCGGGAGCAACGCGGGGAGCGCAACTCCTCGCGGAACTGCTCGCAAATCACGCGCTAGATGGCACCAGTGAGAGAGAAGCTCCCTCGGGCATCTTCTCAATCCTGGCTCTGGTGACGGAACGCATTGGTCAACTACGGCGTGTGATCCGCAACGAGGAAACCCCTGCCCACTTGTGGGCCCCGCACAACGGGGTCGTGGACCCAACAACGAGCGATGAGTTCTCCGGGGATATCGTCCTGTTCGCTTCGGGGCCTCTAAGATTTCCCGTTGTTATGTGGGGTGTCCGAGAAGATGAACCCCAAGAGGAACCCAAGAGGCGCTCGGGACGTAGGAGCAAGGCAACGGGCCAGAAGTCGAGGGCCGTAGTGTCCTCCCGCCCCAAGGAGGCCCTGAATGAATCCGAGCCGCCCTCTCGTGCGCCGCACGAACAAGAGCATTTGAACGGTTGACGCACAGCCCAATCTGCCACTGTTGGCGGCTCTAAGGATCTTCTCATGCCACTAGAGAAGGTCCTAACCGGGCGCGTGGCGTCTCGCGCTCACTGGTGTCTAGGACGCACCGAGGCAGTCCGCATTGTCCAATGACGTTAGGGGCGGCCCGTAGGACGAGACTCGCTCGCGTGGGAATCGGCATCGACTTTCGCTAGTGGCGCATGGGGGGGCGTCGTGTCCCAGCGAAAGAGTACAACGAACGCGGCGACCCCCAATATTAGTCCGAGTATCAGATACATGCGACCACCGTCACGCCGCGCAGCATTAAGCACAAGGATGGCAAGTCCATCGAGGGCGAAAAACGCCGCAAGCGGCCACGCCTCGCGAAAAGGCCAAGCCTGACGCAAAGACACGTACAGGAACAAAAACGGCATTGCCAAAAAGCCTAGGAGGATCTTCCAGAGCGGCATTGGCGGCTTCGTGGGAGTGCCGGCTACCTCCCGCGAAATGTGATCGTGTAATTCGTCTACGGCGACGTAGGCGATCAATCCAACCACCGCTCCGACTATGAGACCTCCGACCGTGCCAACGAAGCCCGCCGCTTGGTGCCCGAAGTAAGAGAAGCCGAAAAGGCAGGCGAAGAAAACCGTGCCTGCCGGCGCTGAGATGACCTGCCATAGGACGAGGAGCACTGCGGCAACAAGGCCGAGGCTTCCGATGAATGTACTGTCCGCCTGAGTCCAGAGGTCTGCAAGCCGGTCCATACAGGCCAGCCTCTCGCACCCCGAGAGGGCCGGTCAACGGCCCAACGGGGCGGCATAGGGCGCCGCCCGCCAGCCAAGTGCACTGCGCCTCAAAAGACCAATTATGTCCGCCTTAACGGCGGCCACGTATGTCAAGACGACGAGCGGCTTTATTGGTTCCGGTTCCCGCCATAGGACTGGGAGCCGGGAACCAACGCCGCCAAGCCGTGCCCATGGAGTCAGTCAGGTGCGGGCGGTAGGCGCGGCTGGATGCAGAAGCCCCGCAGCCGAAACGTGCCCAAACACCTGCTCCTTGAGGAGTTCGAACGCCCAGGAGTCGCCGCCCAGCGCATTTCTCAGCGAGTTCTCGAACCATTCATCCAACTGCGCATCCGAAGCCCGGCTGTAGTCCTGAATGTAACTGGCCCCATTGCGATGCAGGCGCTCGCGCACGTAGAGAATTTCCTCCCGGCGCTCGCGCGGCAGGCGAGCCCACCATGCGCGGACGGTGAGTATCTCGTGGCGCCGTACGTAGCGTCGACACCATCCCCACGTGACGAGCACACCAGCCACCCCAGCAAGTAGCCACCATGGGACGAACATGGCCCAGCAGCCTCCCGCGCCCCACTCGACCCCGTCAACCTCCCGAGGGGGTGGGGCGTAGAGCGCCGACCACGAAAAGCCCAGCGGCACCATTGGGCTACGCACTTCCGCTGCACGCTGGCCACGTCTGCCGGGAAGATGAGGACTCAACCGGTTCCCGCTATAGAGCCGGGAACCGGGAACCAGCGGCCCAAGCATCAGCGCCGCCCCCGGGCGAGGAGCGCCTCTAGTGACGCGGCCGGGATGCGGATGGAGTTCCCGATCCACACCCGTTCCAATTCCCCACGTTCGAGGAGCGCGTAGACGGTGGCTCGGCAGACGGCCAACTTCTCCGCCACCTCTCGCACCGTGAGCATCGGCGGGGCCACTGGCCGCACCATGTTCCGCACCACCGGCGCACCACGGCCAGTCGAAGCAGTGGAAATGGTGCCAACCGTAACCGTCCTTGCTCCCTGGGAAGCGCCAATCCCTTCCGCAGGTTGCGAGCCGGTGACAGAGGCTGCGAACTCCTGCCAACCCGCCCCACCCCGGTTGCGGACCGAGAGGCCGCAGGTTCGACCCCTGCCAGGACCACTCCTCCTTCAGTTGTCTGGTGCACCGTGGGTATGGCAAGTGAGGGCCACTCCGTCATGGATGACGCGACCACCCTCTTGCTGGACACTTCGTGAGCCCGGTCACCCTGCAAATCAACCTCGCGCCCACGGACTATCCGCACGCGCGCCTCATCCTTCGGCATCAGTTGCGCCAGCTCGGGCCCTCCGTGCAGGAGGTGCTGCTCGTGCTGGACCTGCACCGCAGCCAGGGCAGCCGCTTCGCGGGTGCGTGGCTGGAGCGAAAGCCGAAGATGGACGCGCTGCTGTCGGAGCTGTCCTCGGCGGATCCGCGCATCCGGCTGGTGGAGGTGGACTATTCCCCCGCCGTCACGAAGGCACTCTCCGAGCAGTTCTTCGGAGGCTCGCGGCTGCCCATGAAGGACTCGCGCGGCGGGCCCTTCCATTCCTACTTCTTCGGGCTCGCGGCGGCGAAGCACCCGCACGTGATGCACCTGGATGCGGACATGCTCATCGGCGGAGCGTCGCGCGCCTGGATGGCGGAGGCGGCCGCGCAGCTCGCGTCACGCGAGGAGTTGGTGAGCTGCAGTCCCTTGTCAGGCCCGCCGCGCGCGGACGGGACGATTGCGGGAGACAGTCGCTGGTACGAGCCCGATGCACAGGGCTCCCACGCGTTCCGTTTCCGGCGCTTCAGTAGCCGGGCCTTCTTCGTGGACCGCGATGCACTGGTGCGCCGGATAGGCCCGCTGCAGGCGAAGCTGGCGCCGCCCATTCACGTGCTGCGTGCATTGCGCGCGGGCAATCCGCCGTACCGCGAGCCGGAGAACCTGGTCACCCGGAGGCTCAAGCGTCGCGGCTTGTGGCGGCTGGACTTCCTGGGCGCGGCGCCGGGCCTGTGGACATTGCATCCCCAGTACCGCTCGCCCACGTTCTACGAGCGGCTGCCGGAGCTGATTGCGCGCGTGGAGTCAGGGGACATGCCTGATGCCCAGCGCGGCCAGGAGAACGTGCACGACTGCCTGGTGGACTGGTCCGACGTGAGGGCCGCGCGGCGGAAGTGGTGGCGACGCGGGTAGTGTCAGCACTTCCGCCCGGGGCCCCTGACGTCAGCCCAGGGGCGACTCGGAGGTGACGATGCCGTCCAGGTCTGCGTAGACGTAGTGGCCGGGGCGGAAGGTGACTCCGGCGAAGCGGACCTCCACGTCGCGTTGTCCCTCGTTGCGCTTGAGGCTCTTGAGCGGGTGGGTGCCCAGCGCCTTGACGCCGATGCGCATGCGGCCCACGTCCTCGGCGTCTCGGATGCAGCCATTCACCACCACGCCCGCCCAGCCATTCTGCTGGGCGAGCAACGCGAGCTGGTCCCCCACGAGCGCGCATCGGCGGCTGCCTCCGCCGTCCACCACCAGCACCCGGCCCTGGCCGGGCTCCTCCAGGGCCTTGCGCACGAGGGAGTTGTCCTCGGGCGCCCGCACCGTGCTGATGGGACCCGCGAAGGTCCGGACGCCGCCGTAGTCCTGGAACCCGGGCTCGGCAATCTGGAACCACGGCGTGCCCGCGTGGGCATCGCAGAGGTCGGCCGTCTTGAAGTCGGTGAACGTGCTCATGGGCTTCGAGCCTTCTCAGGCCTCGCGGGACGACGCAACGTCCAGGGCGCGGAGGTCCTCCTCCGTCAGTTGCAACGTGAACGCACCCAGCAGTTCCTGCGTCTGGCTGGCGGACGTCGCGCTCGCGATGGGCGCCACGATGGTGGGCTGAGCCGCGAGCCACGCGAGCGCGACCTGGGCGAAGTTCGCTCCCGGATGTCGGCGCGTTACGGCCTCCAGGGCATCAATCACCGCCCAGCCGCGCGCGTTTCCATACTGCTTCAGCACGCCTTCGGCGCGGGCCGACTTCGGAGGTGGCTGGTCCTTGCGGTACTTGCCCGTCAGGAAGCCCGAGGCCAACGCGAAGTAGGGCGCCACCACGAGCCCTTCCCGTTCGCAGATGCCCCGGAGCGAAGACTCGAAGTTCTTGCGCTCGACGAGGTTGTAGTGCGGTTGCAGCACCGCGTATCGGGCGAGGTTGTTGCGGCGGGACACCTCCAGCGACTCGGTGAGCCGCTGCGGGGAGTGGTTGCTGGTGCCCAGTGCGCGGACCTTGCCGGCGCGCACCAGCGCGTCGAAGGCCGCCATCGTCTCCTCCACTGGCGTGTCCAGGTCCTCGTAGTGCGCGTAGTAGAGGTCGATGACGTCCACCTGCAACCGGCGCAGCGAGGCCTCCACGCTGCGCTGGATGTGCTCGCGGCCCAGGCCCTTCCCCAGCTCCGTCTGCGAGCCCACCTTGGTGGCGATGACGACGCGCTCCCGAGCGCCGCGCGACTTCATCCACTTGCCGATGAGCGTCTCCGACTCGCCGCCGCGGTTGCCGGGGACCCAGCTCGAATAGACGTCCGCCGTGTCGATGAAGTTGCCGCCGTTGTCGGCGAAGGCATCGAGCACCGCGAACGAGGTCGCCTCGTCGGCTGTCCAACCGAAGACGTTTCCTCCCAGGCACAGGGGGGATACCTGAAGGCCGGTGGTTCCGAGTGCCTTGCGTGCTTCGAGCTTCGTCTGGGGCATTGCCTGTCGCTCCCTCGGTGAGTGGTTGGCCCGCGGGCCGTGGCCGGCGTAGCTAACGCGTCCCGAAACAGGGTGCAGGTCAAAATGCCCCCGTTCATCGGCGAGAGTGTCGCCGTGCGGTATCGAGCATTTCCCACCGCTGGGGATGCTCCGCGAGCAGTGCAATCCAGGGATTCACTTCGTCTCGAGCCGCGGCGTTCGTGTCACGGAGCCGCTCGAGGACGGGCACGGCGCGGCTCAGGCCCAGCCGAGAGATGGATTCCAGCAGCGCCTCGCGCACGCTCGCCTCAGGTTCGGCGCTGTAGCGGGCGGCGAGTGCATCGAGGCTCGCGGAGAGCTCTGCCATGGGCGAGGTCGCCAGGGCCCGTGCAGCCGCGGCACGTACGACGGGGGGCTTCGCTGACTGGAGCAATGTACGGACCTGCGCCACGGACGGTCCTCTCACCGCTTCGATGGAAGACGCGCCCAGGAGTCCCGCTGCCGTGGCCGGGTCTTCCGCGACGGTGGCCAGTGACACCGCACGCTCCGCCACCACGCGGTAGCGGCCGGCGTTGCGAGCGGCTTCCTCCCGGAAGTTCTCCACCGCGGCCGCGCGGACCTCGGGCGCTGCGTCCGTCACCCAGTCACGGTAGATGTCTCGGCCCTTGAGGACGTGGATGCCCAACAGTTGGGTGGAGGGCTCCCCCGTCTGTTGCAGTGAACGAATCAACACGGCACGCAGGCGCGCGTCGGGTGTCTCACTTACGCGGTCCACCAGCCGCTCCAGGATGCGGGCCTGTCCCTCCAGCGCGTAGCGCAGCACCCAGGTGTCGGAGAGCAAGGCCAGCACGTCAGCGTCCTGCTCCTTGCTGAGGTGCTGCCAATGCACGTCCTCGGACAGGGACTCCACGAGCCCGCGGAGTTGTTCTCGCACGTAACGCCGGTACGCCGGTGAGGCGTGGCCCTGGCGATACTCCGCGAGGAGCGCGGTGAACTCACATGGCACTTCCTTCAGCGGCTGCGCATGGGCGGGCAGGGGCGGGAGCGTCGAATGTCCGGCGTCAGCGGCCTGCGGCGTCGAGGCATCGAGGACAGGGGCGGTGTTCCTTTCTGGAGCACGCC
This sequence comes from Myxococcus sp. AB056, assembly GCF_006547365.1. Taxonomy (NCBI): domain Bacteria; kingdom Pseudomonadati; phylum Myxococcota; class Myxococcia; order Myxococcales; family Myxococcaceae; genus Myxococcus; species Myxococcus sp. AB056. The sequence continues at coordinate 17,702 of NZ_VHLB01000092.1, forward strand.
AGAGGTGTGTGCCCACCACGGCTGCGCCCAACGCCCCGGCGAGGAGGACCCAGCCGAACCTTCCACGCGGATTCCTCATGGCGTCCGGGCCTCCACGTCCTCAGGGCAGCGGTGATACACGCGCTTGTTCAGCCACAGCCGGTCGAAGTCCACGTGTCCCGCGTCGTAGAGCGCCTGGAAGTCGGCGACGTCTCGAGCGAATCGGCGGTCCTGCTTCGAGTAGTCCCGCACTTGGGGAAGCGCCTCGGCGCCACCGGCCCGGAGCGTGTAGCGCAGGAGCGCCCAGCGCACGCACAGGCGCTGCTCTTCAGGAAACGCGTCGCTGAAGTGACTCAGCACCGCGCGCGTGTCGCGGCCATCGGACAACGCCAGGGCCGCCAGCTCCCGGACGTTGGCGTCTGAGTCATTCTCAAGCGCCCAGGCCAATTGCTTCACGGCCCGCGCATCCAGTCGCACGGACAAGGATGCGGCCAGCTCCACCGCCAGGGCGCGGATGTGATGGTCCTCGGACTCCCGCGCCAGTGTCAGGAGTCGAGTGAGGTAGGGCTCCTCCGAGCCTCCTGCCTGGAAGTCGTTCTTCATCACCCTGCCCAGGGTTCTCACCGCGAGCAGGGACACGCCCTGAGGGGCCGTGCTGCTCCTGGCCAACGCCATCAGCCGGTCCTGCGCAGGGGCGCCGAAGCGCGCCTGTGTCTCCAGTGCCTGCAGCGACTGTGCGCGGTGGTCGATGGATGCGTGCTGCTCCGCCATCGTGAGGAGCCGCTCGGCCACCCGTGCATCCCTCACCGCGGAGGCTTCACGCAGGCCCGCCAGCAGCACGGAGGCTTCGGGCGCCGGTGCGGCGTCAGCCCAGTCGAGCACCTGAAGCGCGGCCTGGGCGTCTTCACCCAGGACTTCCGGAATCCGTTCGGTGAGGAAGGTGAGGGCGGCGGCGTCGTTCTGCACCAGGGCCTGCTGGATGGCGGCTCGCACCGTCGGCAGCCCGTGACGTTGTTCGAAGTCCAAATAGCCCGCGCGGCAGGTGAGGCGTGGAAGACGTTGGAGGGGCGGCTTGGCAGCCATGGCGGGGGTGACGCCACACATGAGGAACGGCCAGAGCGCGCGGGCCCAGCCTCGGACTCGTGTGCGAAGGGCCTGGCTGAAGGGAGGGGCGGCGGGCATGGCGCGTGTCGAACCCTGGACGATGCGTCGCTGAAACCATCCAATTTAGTCAGATTTACAAGAAAGGCGGTTTCTTCCGCACAGCCCGAGACTGTCCATAATGTGTCGACGACGGCACGAAGAAGCGGGGGGCATGGGAGCGGGCGTGTGGGGACACAGACTGCCTCGTGCCGCATGTTATGGAACGAGCCATGAACCACGCTCACAGTCAGGCTCTCTTCGCTCGCGCGCAGGCTCGCATCCCCGGCGGAGTGAATTCCCCGGTGCGCGCCTTCCGAGGCGTTGGCGGCGACCCTGTCTTCTTCCGTGAAGGCTCAGGTGCCTGGCTCACGGATGTGGACGGCAACCGCTACGTCGACCTCGTGGGGAGCTGGGGACCGCTCATCCTGGGCCACGCGTATCCGCCCATCTTGGACGCCATCATCGACGCCGCGCGCCGGGGTTCGTCCTATGGCGCGCCGCATGCGGACGAGGTGGAGTTCGCGGAGCTCATCTGCGCCACCATGCCCGCGGTGGAGATGGTGCGCCTGGTCTCCAGTGGCACCGAGGCCACGGTGGCGGCCATCCGCGTCGCGCGGGGCTTCACCGGTCGCGAGCACATCCTCAAGTTCGAAGGCTGCTTCCACGGCGCGGGAGACCCGTTCCTGGTGAAGGCGGGCAGTGGCGTGGAGACGCTGGGCCTGCCGGACTCTCCGGGCGTGCCGTCGGCGCTGGCGAAGCTCACGCTCACCGCACCCTTCAACGACCTGGCCGCCGTGGAGCGCATCTTCGCGGAGAGTGGCCATGACATCGCCTGCGCCATCATCGAGCCGGTGGTGGGCAACATGGGCGTGCTGGTGCCGAAGCCGGGCTACCTCGAAGGGCTGCAGGCGCTCTGCCAGAAGCACGGCGTGCTGCTGGTGCTGGACGAGGTGATGACGGGCTTCCGGCTGTCACGAGGTGGCGCGCAGGAGCTGTACGGCCTCAAGCCGGACCTCACCACCATGGCCAAGGTGATTGGCGGGGGCATGCCGATGGGGGCGTATGGTGGCCGCCGCGACATCATGGAGAAGGTGGCTCCCGCGGGCCCGGTGTACCAGTCCGGCACGCTGTCGGGGAACCCGGTGGCGGTGGCGGCGGGCCTGGCGTGCCTCAAGGCCCTGGCGGCCCCCGGCACCTACGCGCGGCTGGAGGAGGTCAGCCGCATGTTGGAGGTCGGCCTGCTCGCCGAGGCGAAGGCCGCGGACGTGCCCGTCACCGTCAACCGCGTGGGCAGCATGCTCACGGTGTTCTTCACCGGTGAGCCCGTCTACGACTACACCAGCGCGAAGAAGGCGGACACGGCGCGCTTCGGGAAGTTCTTCCACGCCATGCTGAACGAAGGCGTCTACCTGCCGCCCAGCCAGTTCGAGGCGGCGTTCGTGTCGCTGGCCATTGGCGAGCCGGAAGTCGCGCACGTCCTCGCGGCGGCGAGAAAGGCCTTCCGTTCGCTTGGCAAGACCGGTTGAGCCCGCGCCCCTCGAGGGGCCCGTTCGCTTCGGTCCCTATACCCTCGTGCGCCGCATCGGCGCCGGGGGGATGGGAGAGGTGTTCCTCGCGCGTGAGGAGGCGCCTCGTCGTGCATGTGTGGTGAAGAAGGTCCTCCCGCAGCTCATGGCGAGCCCGCAGTTCGCCGGACGCTTCCGGGATGAAGCCCGCGTCGTGGTGCGGCTGCACCATCCGAACATCGCGCGCGTGTACGCCATGGGCGAGGTGGAAGGGCAGCTCTACCTGTCCATGGAGTACGTGCAGGGCAAGACGCTCAGCCGGCTGACGTACCGGCTGCGGCAGCTCGGGCGGACGCTGCCGCTGGGCATCATGCTCCACCTGGGGCAGCGGCTCTGTGAGGGCCTGGCCTATGCGCACGACGCGACGGATGAGTTCGGCAATCCGCTGCACCTGGTCCACCGGGATTTGTCTCCCGCGAACGTGTGCATCAGCTACGCGGGCGAGGTGAAAATCATCGACTTCGGCGCGGCGCAGTCCACGCTGAAGGAGCAGCAGACGGCGCCCCGGGTGGTGATTGGCAACCTGACGTACATGGCACCGGAGCAGGCGCGGAAGCGCTTCGTGGACCGGCGCGCGGACGTGTACGCGGTGGGCGCGCTGCTGTGGGAGTTGTTCGCATGGAAGCCCCTGGCGCAGCGGGGCGACCCGGTGGAGCGGTGGCGGCGCGCGGCCTACCCCCAGTGGGAACCAGCGGGGAGTGTCCGGCAGGGCGTGCCTACCAGCGTGGATGCGTTCCTGATGCGCGCGCTGGCCTCGGAGCCCGACAATCGCTTCCCGGACGCGGCCGCCATGGGCGCGGAACTGGCGCGGATGAAGGCGAAGCTGGCGCCCAACGTGGGGGATGCGGATGTCGCGCGCCTCATCGCGGCCGCGTTCCCCCGCGAGAAGAAGGCGGAGGAACTCGTGCTCCGCGAACTGCTGCGGGAGCCGCGTTCCCGCGCACTTACCGAGCCCGCGTTGGCCACCGTGCTCGCTCCGCCCACCGCGCTCGCGTTCGAGCACGAAGGCATCGACGCGCCCGAGGACTACGTCCCGGCTGAGCGTGGCGACGCTGAGCCTTCGAAGGCGCCGCCGTCGGCCCGTCCGCCTGATGCGAATGTCCCATCCGCGCCGGATGCCTCCGTGCGAGGCACGCCAGCGAAGGCAGCGCATGCCGTGGATGAACTTGAAGTCACGGTGCGAGGGACTCCTGGAAGGGCGCCGGAGGTGCCTCGCGCTGACAATGCGCCTCGCGTCACCGCGCTGTACGGAACGGAGGACGAGACGACCGTGGTGGAGGGCGGAGCCTCGCGAGCGCGACGGGGCCTTCCCGGCGGCGAACGGGCACACCTCGATGTGGAGGGGGAGGCCACCGTCGTCCATCCATCGCGAGGCCCGGCCGCGAGCGCGCCACTCGGTGCGGACGAGGAGACCACGGTCGTTCAGCCCGAACGTGCCCGGATGGCGGCGGACGCTGGCATGGCGTCGAAGTCCGCGGTGGGCCCTGGGGCCGCGAACTCCGGAGCCAGCCTGGGCGGAGACGCGGCGGCCACCGAAGCCGTCGATGCGGCGAAGCTGATGGTCGCGCTCGAACGGGCGGAGGCCAGCCGAAGCCAGGGCGCCCGTGCCACCGCGTCCGAGGATGTCACCGTGACGGAGGTGAATCCCGCCAGGGCGCTCCCGTCCTTGCCGCCCCAGGCCGCGCAGTTGCGCCGAGCCACCCGCGAGACACAGGTGGGCTTCGGCGTGGACATCTCCCAAGCGGTGGATGCCGCGGCGGTGGAGGCCCGTCGTCAGGAGTTGGTGCGCGCCATCACGGGGGATGATGCGCTGCCCGTGCCAGAGCCCGAGGAGGACTTCGGCACATGGCTTCGCGGTGGTCGTCCCTGGCTCGTCGCGGGACTCTGCGCGGGCGCGTGTGCCCTGGGGCTCGCGCTGGCTTGGGCGCTGGCCTGAAGCCAGCCGCGGGCGTCAGCTTCCCCAGGGCAGCCGGTAGCTGAAGCCCAGGCTGATGGTGGCGGTATCAATCCAGTTGCTGGTGAAGCCGTCGCCAAACTCGTCTTCGTTGTCGTCCGACGTGCCTCGCGCGCCGCCGCCCAGGTAGCGCAGGTTGAGGAACGCATCCACCTTGTCGGTGATGCGCACGCCGCCGCGCAGGGACGCGTCCAGCAGCGCGCCCGTGGTGTTGGAGTCACTGTCGCCGTTGATGATGGCCGTGGGCGCGTAGCTGCCGTCCGCCTCGAAGCCCAGCCACCAGCCACCGCCCAGTCCCCACCGTCCGCGCACCTTCAGCAGCGGCACCGGCCCCACGTCTCGCGCAGTCCGCCGCAGCGTCCCGTCCGCGGAGGTGAAAACATAGTTCGCGTTGCGCAGCTGGAGCGACACGCCCACGGACAGCTCGCGGTCCGGACCGGACAGCAGGTCATACAGATAGCTGGCCCGGTAGAAGGGGAAGCTGTAGCTCACGTCCAGCGGAGTGCCCGCGGGGAAGTCCAGCGCGTCGATGCGCACGTCCCGCTTGAGCACCACCTGCGTGTCAATGGCCAGCGGCTGGTAGAGGAACACCACCGAGTGCCGGCCCTTCAACGTCAGCTCCGCCGACAGCCGCATGAAGTTGTAGAGGTTGTCCTGCCCGCCGTCGTCCGTGTAGCGGAACAGGGTGCCGTCGCTGCCCTGGCGGATGCTGTGCGCCAGCACGTCCAGGAAGCCCAGCTCTCCCACGAACTTCAGCTGCACCCGAGGCTCGTCCGGAGCCGTGGGCGCCTGGGCCTGGACGGTGAAGGTGCTCAGACAAAGAAGGACTCCCAGGACGGCGGCATGGCGGTGCATTTCTGCTCCTCGCGAAGGGATTTGCGCCCCGGACGCGTGAGCTTCAAGTGCGTTACCAGCCTTCGCTTACCGCCGCGGCGGAGGTGTCCAGAGGGAGATAGAGCCGGAAGGTGGTGCCCTGGCCCGGCTGGGATTCCAGCGCGACCCGGCCCTGGTGCGACTCGACGATGCGCTTCACCACCGCCAGCCCCAATCCGGTGCCCTTGGCCTTGGTGGTGAAGAAGGGCTCGAAGATGCGCGCCCGCACGTCGGGGGAGATGCCCGGCCCGCTGTCCACGAACTGCACTTCGACCTCGGGAGTCCCCGTCGCGCGCCGGACACTCGCGCGCAGCATGCCGCCCTGAGGCATGGCCTGCACGGCGTTGATGGCGAGGTTGAGGAAGGCCTGGCGCATCATCCGCTCGTCCACCGTCACGGAGGGGACATCATCCGCCAGGTCCAGCTCCACACGCACCTGGCCCGGGGCCTCCGCCAGTGCGCCTCGCACCGCGTCCTCCACCAGGGGGGACAGCGGCACGGCATAGGGATGCGGCGCGGGCGGCCGCGCGAAGGTGAGCAGGTCCGCGACGATGCGGTTGAGCCGGTCCGACTCCTCCCCGACGATGTCCAGCAGCGGCACCGCCGCGCTGTCCGGCCCGACGATGCGGCGGATGGATGCCACCGAGTTGAAGATGGCACCCAGTGGATTGCGCACTTCATGGGCGACCACGGCGGACAACTCGCCCAGCGCGGCCAGCCGTTCGCGGCGCACCAACTGGGCCTGCGTCCGGGCCAGCTCCACGTAGCTGGCTTGAAGGTCCTCCACCAGCCGCGCGCCCTCGCGGGCCAGCGCCAGTTGGTTGGCGATGGCACTGGCTCGCTCCACCTCCGCGAGCGTGAAGCGCCGTGGCCGCCGCGTCTCCACCGCCATCATCACGCCCATGGGCCGCTCGTGGACCACCAGGGGGAGCACCAGGAATGCTCGAGCACCGGGCAGGCGCCGCACCTCCTCGTTGACGCGCAGGTCGGAGCGGGCGTCCTCCACCATCACCACCTCGCGCGTGTGGAACGCCACCGACGCGAGTGACGCATCGGCCGGGAGGAGTGGCAGGGCGGGCCCTTGAAGCTCCGGTGAGCCTCCCGTCATCGCGCGAAGCTGGAGCCGTTCTCCCGAGGCATCCGGCAGGAACACGTATGCATCCGACGTGTCCACGATGCGCGCCAGGCTGGTGGCGCCAATGTGCAGGAGCTTGTCCAGTTCCAGGGTGGCCGCCAGCGCCTTGGCCACCTCGTGCAGCAGCGCCAGGTCCTCGGCGCGGCCACGAAGCTCATGCAGCAGCCGGTGGGATTCGATGGCCGCCGCGAAGTGGCTGCCCATGGCCTGCAACGTCTCCCGTTCGAGCGGCGTCAGGGGCCGCCGTTCCCGGAAGAGGGCGGACAGGGTGCCCACGCCCCGCGAGCGCACCCGCAGGGGGACGACCACCACGGTGCGGAAGCCCTGTCGGCGCAGTTCCTCGCTCAGGTCGTCCGAACAGGACTCCACCTCGCGCTCCAGCGGGATGCCTTCGCGTTGCGCCTGGAGGCACAGGTTTCCAGCTCGCCAGCGCCGCGTGAAGTCCTCCGAGCCTTCGGTGTCCAGGCCGCTCGAGTACGCGAGCTCCACTTCGCCGTCGTCCGCTGGCAGGAGCACCGCCACCGCGTCGCAACCCAGGAGCCCGGCGATTTCGTCGGTCCCCGGCGCGAACAGCGCCTGTGGGTGCGGCGCGGAGGCTGTCACCGAGGCCAGGCGGTTGAGCGCCGCCAGCGCCGTGTTCTGCGCGGACAGGCGGGAGATGGTGAGCGCCGCGTCCAGCGCCGCGGACACCTGCGCGCCGAAGAGCCGCACGGGTGGAAGCTCCTCCTCGCGCAGCCAGTCCGCCACCAGCGCGAGCATGGCCCGGGGCTGGCCCTCCACGTCGATGCGCACCGCGATGGCGCGCGTCTGTCCGGCGCGCTGGATGCCCTGGCGAACCAGCACGCCTCGGGCGCCTCGGAGGAAGCACTCGGCCTCCTGGGGCAACTCGTCTGTATAGGCCGCGCCGTCGCGCCAGGCGCGCTTCAGCAGGGGAGGCCACTGGCCCACCACATCCCGTACCCAGCGGCCACTCAGTGCCGCGGCTTCCGTGGGCACCATGCCGGGCGGCACGAACGTCTGTCCCAGCCGGACGCCCAGCCGGTCTGGCGAAAGCCACGCGCAGCCAAGTCCCAGCTCCTCCACGCTGGAGAACATCCTGCGCAGCACCTCGCCCTCGGTGCGCAGGGAGGGCAGGCTCGCGCCCAGCTCGGCCAGCCGCTGGAGCACGCTGCGGCGCCGGGCCCTCGCCGACACGTCGCGCACCAGCACCACCCACTCCGTGCCGCTGGGGATGACGGTCAGCTCCACCCGCCGCTCCCCTTCGGTGGTGCGCAGCATCGTCTCGTACGTGGTGGGGACAGGCTCGCCGCGCTTGCGACGGGCATGGCGGGAGGCCAGCTCCGCCGCGCTCGCAGCCGAGACGAGGAGCGTGGCGGGCTCACCCAGCACGCCCTCGCGCGGGTAGCCCGACATCGTCACCAGCGCTTCGTTCACATAGACGAAGCGGCCGTCACGGACGACGCAGACACCCACGGACATCGCATCGAAGGGGCCGTAGGTTGCCCCGATTTCGGCGGCGGTTTTCACGGCAGGCCTGACTCTTCCACCGCTGCCAGTCCGTGCGAAATTGCTGACCCGCCGCTTCGCCCACCAGCCCACATCCCGGCGCCAGCCCTGCGGCTTGTACTTAGAACGGGCCCGGCCACGCAGGGCAGCCGAGCCCGTGTCCTCAGGGTTGCTGTCGCCCGCGCCGAATCAGGCGGGAGTGGCGCCGGGGGACTCCGCGCCGCGGTGGTGGACCTTGGTGTACAGGCCGATGAGCTCCGCCTGCCCCACGATGTGGCCTTCCATGGCCTCCCGGAGCTGTGTGCGCGTGGCGCGGCCCAGGTCCGGCAGCACCGTGTCCAGGGCGAACAGGCGGAAGTAGTACCGGTGCATGCCCACAGGCGGCATGGGGCCCCCGTAGTTCTGGCGGCGGAAGTCGTTCTGACCCTGGCGAGCGCCCTCCGGGAGGACGTCCGGCGTGGCGCCTTCCGGCAGGCCCTGGGCCGAAGGTGGGATGTTGTAGACAACCCAGTGAGAGAAGGTCATCTGGGGATTGCGCGGGTCTGGCGCGTCCGGGTCTTCCACGATGAGGGCCAGGCTCTTCGTCCCGGCGGGCATGTCCGTCCATTGAAGCGGCGGTGAGATGTCCTCGCCCTCGCCGGTGTAGGCAATGGGGATGAGGTCGCCGTCCTTGAAGCGGGGGGACGTGAGCACGAGCGGCTTCGGCATGGAGTCCTCCAGAGGTGTCGCGGTGGGTTGACGCGTGTCGGGTGCAAGCTGGCGACGCAGGCGCCCGGACGCCGAGGAGCGGGCCGGCCGGCGCCCGGAGGCCGGCCACCTGGGCCTTGGGGCAGGCGCCCCCATCCCCATGCGCCTGCTCAGGCCGCCGGGCTCCAGCGCCTCACCCAGAGGCGAGCCCAGGCCCTGGCGAGCCCACGGGAAGGGCCCTCGATTCCATGCGGGGCAGATCGGCGGTAGCTGAGCTTGCCGAAGCGGCAATCGCCACTGGGGGCCGGGGGGCCGCTGCCCATGGTACCGGTTGCGTGTGCCGCGTGTTCGGTGTTAAGCGGCGCCCCGCGTAGAGGGGTTGGGGCGGCGGGGTTGGAAAAGCGAGGTTTTCCCGGGGTTTGGGGAGGCGTCCGAATGGAAGTGAAGGAGCCCCGGAAACCGGGCGGTTCGGACGGCAGCGAGCTGGGGGAGACGGCCCGGCAGATGAGGGCGGCGCAACCCTACATCGCGGCGGTGTGGAAGCTGGTGGGCGGAGCGGTGGTGGGCGTGCTGGGCGGCTACTGGCTGGATGGGTGGTTGGGGACGGGCCCCTGGTTGCTGGTGGTGCTGAGCCTGGTGGGTATCTGCGTGGGTTTCTATGGGTTCCTCCATGAGATGGCCCGGCTGGGGAAGCGGAAGTGACGGCGCGGGGCGGCGGTAGCGGGACGGACTCGTTCAAGAGTCATGCGGCGCTGGCGGGTGGCGTGGCGGTGGTGGGCCTGGCGCTGGCGGCGTTGATGCCGCAGGTGGTGGAGGACCGGGTTTCGGCGGTGTGGGGCGTGGGGCTGGCGGCGGTGACGGGCGCGGTGGCGCTGGTGCTGAAACGGCGGGCGGTGCGGCAGGACCTCAACGCCGCGCTGAAGGTGGTCGGAATCATCTTTGGCCTTCGGGCCGTGGGCGTGTTGGCGGGGCTGTTGGGCGTGGTGTCGCGGGGAATGGCGGCGGTGCCGTTCATCGCCGGCTTCTTCGGCGTCTACTTCGCACTGCAGTGGATTGAAGTGAGCTACGTGATGGCCGCGTCGAAGGAATCGGCGGGCGGAGACGAGTGATGCGCAAGGCAATGGTGCTGTTCGCCAGTCTGTTTGCTGCCACGGCGTGGGCCGCGGGGTCTGAAGACGACGTGCCGGGGTACATCCTCCACCACGTCGTGGACTCGCCCTACCTGGAGATCGAGGTCCCGCTCAGCAACCCCATCCACGCGGCCGACCTGCCCCAGATTCACGTGCCGCTGAAGGCCGACGGGTGCGCGCCCCGGATGACGGAGCACGGTCAGGAGATTCCGGGCCTCATGGAAGGCTGCCTGGACCTGTCCATCACGAAGCACACCCTGATGATGTGGCTGGCCGCGCTGCTGCTGATGGCCACCCTGTTCATCTGGGGCAACCGCGACAAGACGAAGCTGGTGCCGCGCGGCGCGGGCGCCAACATCCTCGAGATGCTGGTGCTGTTCGTTCGTGACGAGCTGGCCATCAAGAACATCGGCAAGGAGGAGGGCCCCCGCTACGTGCCCTTCCTGCTCACCGTGTTCTTCTTCATCTTGTTCATGAACATGCTGGGCATGATTCCCTGGATGGCGACCGCCACCGGCAACCTGGCTGTCACCGCGGCGCTGGCGCTGTGCACCTTCGTCATCACCCAGGTGGCGGGTATTCGCGCGGCGGGTCTGGGCGGCTACCTGAAGCACCTGACGGGTGGCGTGGCCCCCTGGTTGTGGCCCATCATGGTTCCGGTGGAGGTGCTGGGTCTGTTCACCAAGCCCTTCGCCCTCACGATGCGTCTGTTCGCCAACATGCTGGCGGGCCACATCGTCTACTTCTTCCTCCTGGGCCTCATCTTCCTCCTCGGCCACCCCGCGGTGGCGGCGGTGAGCGTGCCCTTCGCCTTCGCCATCTTCCTGCTCGAGCTGTTCGTGGCCTTCGTGCAGGCGTACGTCTTCGCGATGCTGTCGGCGCTGTTCATCGGTATGAGCGTGGCCATGGGGCACCACCATGACGACCACGGCCACGACCACCCGGAAACGGGCCCCAGCCACGACCACGGCAAGGCGCACCACGCCTAGGCCGCTCTGACGAGTTAGCGGGGCGCTGAAGTCCGGTGCCCCGGTCGAAGACCCGGCGGTTCGAAAGGCCGCCGGAGGTAGTCCTCAAGGGACATCACGACCCCCCCACAAGCGGGTCCACGCTACGAAAGAACAAGTGTCACCATGACCAACCTCGCTCTTGCCTTCCTCGCCGCCGGTCTGGGTGCCGGTCTCTCCATCATCGGTGCCGCGCTCGGCATTGGTAAGCTGGCCGCCGCCGCCATGGACGCCACGGGCCGTCAGCCGGCCGCGGGCGGCGACATCCGCACCACGATGATCATCGCGGCGGCCCTCATCGAAGGCGCCACGCTGTTCGCGCTGGTCGTTTGCATCCTGCTCGCCACCAAGGCTTAAGGCGAGCGCAGGTCGAGTCATCGCTGGACGGTCGCCGGTGCCCGTAGGGAATTCCACCGCGGGCGCCGGCCGCTCCTGCCGCGGAAACCGAAGTCTTCGCAGCATCCCTCCCTCACGCTGGACATCCCGCCATGTTCCTGCCCTCCGTCCTCGCCGCCAGTAACCTCGTGAAGGTCCAGCCGGGCCTCATCTTCTGGACCCTGGTCACCTTCGTCATCGCCGCCGTCGTCCTGAAGTGGAAGGCGTGGGGCCCCATCCTTTCGCTGGTCGAGGAGCGCGAGAAGCAGATCGCCAGCTCCATCGAGAGCGCCAAGCGTGAGCGCGCCGAGGCGGAGAAGCTGCTGGCCGACCAGAAGACGGCCATCGCCGAGGCCCGTCGCGAGGCCGCGGAGATGATGCGCCGCAACACGCAGGAGATGGAGAAGTTCCGCGAGGAGCTCATGGCCAAGAGCCGCAAGGAGGCCGAGGAGCTCAAGCTGAGCGCGCGTCGCGAGATTGACGAGCAGAAGGCGAAGGCCATCGCCGAGGTCCGCTCCATGGCGGTCGACCTGGCCATGGAAGTCGCCGGCAAGCTCATCAGCGAGCGCATGGACGACAGCAAGCAGCGCGCGCTGGCCGAGCAGTTCGTCCAGGGCCTGCCGCTGAACAGCACCAGCGCCACCGGCGCCGTGCGCCGCACTGCCTAATCCCCTTCTTGGGGAAGCGCGCCCCCCGGCGCGCGTGTTCCAGGGAATCACCATGGGTCTATCCATCGGAATCGTCGGGCTGCCCAACGTCGGCAAGTCCACCCTGTTCAACGCGCTGTCGGCCGCGGGCGCGCAGGCGGCCAACTATCCCTTCTGCACCATCGAGCCCAACGTGGGCGTGGTGCCCGTGCCGGATGACCGCCTGGACAAGCTGTCCGCGCTCATCAAGCCGCTGAAGAAGGTGCCCACCTCGCTGGAGTTCGTGGACATCGCCGGCCTGGTGCGCGGCGCGTCCAAGGGCGAAGGCCTGGGCAACCAGTTCCTGGGCAACATCCGCCAGGTCAACGCCGTGCTCCACGTGCTGCGCTGCTTCGAGGACGACAACGTCACCCACGTCGAGGGCGGGGTGAATCCGGTGCGGGACCGGGACGTGGTCGACACGGAGCTGTGCCTCAAGGACCTGGAGACGGTGGAGAAGCGCCGCGAGCGCTCCTTGAAGAACACGAAGGTGGGCGGCAAGGCTGGCGAGGAGGCCAAGGCCGAGGTGGCGCTGCTGGACCGCATCAAGGCGAACCTGGACAACGGCATCACCGTGCGCGCCCAGAAGCTCACCGAGGAGGAGAGTGCCGTCATCCATGACCTGTTCCTGCTCACCGACAAGCCCGTGCTGTACGTGGCGAACATCGGCGAGGCGGAGCTGGGCAAGGAAGACGCGAACCCCCACGTGAAGGCCGTTCGGGAGATGGCCGCGAAGGAGGGCTTCGAGGTGGTGGTGCTCGCCGCCGCGCTGGAGTCCGAAATCCAGCAGCTTCCGGAGTCGGAGCGTCCGGGCTTCCTGGAGAGCGCGGGCCTGTCCGAGCCGGGCCTGCACAAGGTGGTGCGCGCCGGCTACAAGCTGCTGGGCCTGTGGACGTACTTCACCGTGGGCGAGCAGGAGTGCCGCGCGTGGACCATCCACCAGGGCTACAAGGCCCCGCAGGCGGCCGGCGTCATCCACTCCGACTTCGAGCGCGGCTTTATCAAGGCCGAGGTGATGCGCTGGGAGGACCTGGTGAAGCTGGGCAGTGAGTCCGCCGTGAAGGAGAAGGGCATGCTGCGCGTGGAAGGCAAGGAGTACGTCGTCCAGGACGGCGACTGCATGCACTTCCGCTTCAACGTGTAGCGGTCAGCACACGGCAGTCATCGCGGGCGCTGTGCTTCCGGACGGTTTCGTCTGGAGGCGGCGCCCGCGAGCCGTTTCAGGGCCTGGCGGCTCAGAAGCCGCGCGGGCCTTGCAGCACGGTGTAGACCCAGATGCCCACGGCGATGAGCGCCAGCACGGTGGTGAGGGTCGCCGTGCGCCGCATGCGTGGGCGTTCCTCTGGCGGGTGCTTCGAGGAGAAGAACCACATGCCGCCGACCCGCAGGACGAGGAACGTAAGGAGCAGGAGTGGGCCGACCACCTGCCAGCCCGATGGGCGCATCAGCACCACGCCCCAGGAGGCGAGGAAGGCGACGTTGCCGAGCAGGGAGGCGATGGCGAAACGGGGATATACGCGTCGAGTGTCCACGGCGCGGGAGTCTCGCCTCGCGAGCGCGGACCTCCAACGACGGACTTCGACCGGTGCGTGGCATGCGACAGTGGGCTGAGTGCTCACGTGACGTGCGTGAGGCGTCCGGATGCGCGGAGCGTGTTCATGACGCCCTGCCACCGGCGGGGTGTGCCGGCTCCACGTAGCGTGCCCGAGGGCGCAGCAGGTGGCCCTGTTCCCGCTGCTCCAGCACATGGGCCACCCAGCCCGCGGCACGCCCGACGGCGAACAGCGTGGCGCCCGCGCCTGAAGGAAGCCCCAGCGCTCCGGCGAGCATCACCAGCCCGAAGTCCACGGACGGGGGCGGATGTCCCGCCGCGCGCATGGCTTCCAGCACGGCGCTGGCGATGCGGACATTGGGCGTCTCGGGCCTGACGCTCCGCGCGGCTTCCACCAGCGGCGGTGTCCGTGGGTCTCCGTCTGGATAGAGCTGATGACCGAAGCCGGGGACCGCTTCGCCTCGCCGCAGCCGCTCCCGGATGACCTCCGCCGCGCGCTCCGGCCGGCCCACTTCCACGAGCAACGCCTCCACGCGGTCGCAGGCCCCTCCGTGCTTGGGACCTGAGAGCGCGGCCAGCGCGGCGCTCAAGCAGGCGTACAGGTCCGCGCCGGAGGAGGCCGCCACGCGCGCGGTGAACGTGGACACGTTCAGCTCATGGTCCGCGCACAGCACCAGCGCGCGGTTGAGCAGTTCAGGTGCGCGCTTCACGCGGGTGTTCCAAGCGCGCGCCAGGGATTGCGCCACCGTGGGCTCGTTCAAGGCTTGTGTCACTCGCCCCGGCGCGTTCGCCACGCAGACCCAGGCGGACAGGTGGCGCAGCAGCCTCCGGGCGCGGGCCCGCTCCTGCTCGGATGGAGAGGCAAAGCGTATCGGGTCCCGTGCGCCCAGGAGTGGCACCAGCGCGGACAGCGCGGCCACGGGCGGTGTCCCACGGGGCAGCAGCTTCGCCAGTTCGGACGGTGGAAACGCCGGTTCGGGTGAGGGCCACCGTGACGCTTCTTCGGGCAGCGTGCCTGTCCACAGCAGCTCGGCCACGTCCTCGAACGCGCGTCCCTCCATCGCGAGCGTCACCGCTGAATGACCTCGGTACGCGAGCCCCTCCGCGCCCACGCGGGACACCGACGAGTCGATGACGGGCTCGCCCCAGCGCAAGGCGCCCGAGGCGACTGCCGCGTGTCCCGCTCTCGCGTCGTGCCGCGCTTTCAGGCGCTCCAGGTCGGAGCGCACATAGCGGTTCTCCTTGGTGCCTCGCTCCGGCACGCAGCGCACGAGGCCTCGGCTCACGTAGGTGTAGAGCGTGGCTCGCTTCACGCCCAGGAGCGCGGCGGCCTGTGCCGCGGTTACGAGCTCCTCCTCAGGTCGATGGTCGAATCGAGATTGAGAGCGTCCGCCCTTGGGCCTACTCATGTCTCGCGCACCTCCGCGAAGGCCATTGTCGACTCGACTGGATGACGTGTCGATACGTCCCCAGGTCGTCGGGGCCCGCGTGTGCCCGCGAGGAGAGGAGCCTGTCATGCAGGTGGACTTCGGACGCACGTCATCGGACTACGTGAGGCACCGGGCAGGCTTTCCGGAGGCCTTCTTCGAACGGCTCGACAGGGAGGGCCTCCTTCGTCCGGGCCTCCGCGCCGTCGACCTGGGGACGGGCACGGGCACGGTGGCCCGGGGATTGGCCCAGCGCGGCGCCGTGGTGACGGGGCTGGATGTGTCCGCGGACATGCTGGATGCCGCCCGTGGGCTCGCCTCTGGAATGGGGCTGGACATCGACTTCCGACAGGCACCCGCGGAGAACACGGGCCTGCCGTCACAGGCGTTCGAGCTGGTGGTCGCGGGGCAGTGCTGGCACTGGTTCGACCGGCCCGCCGCAGCGCGTGAGGCCGCGCGGCTGCTCGTTCCCGGGGGCCGTCTGGTCATCGCCCACTTCGACTGGCTGCCCCTGCCCGGCAACGTGGTGGAGGCCACCGAGCGGCTCATCGAGCGCTTCAACCCGGGCGCTCCCGCGCCCTTCGTGTCCTTGAGCCAGTCTTCCGGTGTCTATCCTCCGTGGTTCCGCGACGCCGCCGAGGCGGGCTTCACCCAGCTCACCTCGTTCTCGTTCGACGTGTCCGTGTCGTACAGCCCCCGCGCGTGGCGGGGCCGCATCCGCGCCAGCGCGAAGGTGGGCGCGTCCATGCCTGCGAGCGAGGTGAGCCGCTTCGACGCCGCGCTCGCGGACCTGCTCGCCGGGAGCTTTCCGGCGGATTCGCTCGACATTCCCCACCGCGTCTTCGCGCTGCTCGCGACGCGACCCTGAACAGGAGCACCTGTCCATGTCCTCGCATCCTCATGTCGTCCACGAGCCCGAGCTTCCTTGGACCGAAGTCACGCAAGGTCCCCGGGTGGAGTACCGCCGCAAGCAACTGGGCGCCGCCGCCAAGGGCCGCAAGCTGGGGTGCAGCTTGATGGAGCTGCCACCCGGTAAACACGCGTGGCCGCGGCACTACCACCTGGCCAACGAAGAGGCCTATTTCATCCTCGCGGGCACGGGCCAACTGCGGCTGGGGGAAGACACCCTCGCCGTCACGGCGGGCGACTATGTGGCGCTGCCGGTGGGGCCCGGGGGCGCGCACCAGCTCCTCAACGACGGGACTGAGACGCTGCGCTACCTGGCCTTCTCCACCATGGTGGAGCCGGACGTCATGGTGTACCCGGACTCAGGGAAGGTGGTCATCTCCGCGGGCAGTGCTCCCGGAGGCGACAAGGCCGCTCGGACCCTGTTCACCACGCTGCCCCTCTCCGCGGAGGTGGACTACTGGCGCGGCGAGGAGCGATAGGCTGTGGCCGAGATGGCCCCATTGCTCGACGTGCTCACCCGGGAGCGGCTCCTCAAGGACCGCGATGCCGCCGCGGCGCTGCTGCCGCGTGGCGAGCCTCCCCATGTGTCCATGCTGCGCCTGTGTGACGCGGGCCTGCTCGAAGGCGGCTTGTCCGTGGGGTACGGCGTGCGCGCCGACGAGCTGGTGGGGCCGCTCACCACCGCCATGGGCGGCGCGGCCCGCCGCTTCAAGGTGGTGGACGTGCGCGAGCGCCCCGTGTTGGAGCTCCACGTCATGGCTGGCGACGTGACGGAGCGCTGGGAGGTGGAGGACCTGTCCGCGTTGGTGCACAACCTCAACAGCCTCTACCGCGATGCGCCGGACGTGCGCGCGGTGGCCGAGCTGGGCGAGTGGGAGGATGCGCTCCAGCTCTGGTGCGTGGACAAGCGCGTCCTGCCGAGGCTCGCGCGCCAGCCCTTCTTCGCACCGCGCAACGCCCGAGCGCTGATGAACCCCTCGGGCGAGTGAGTCTTCAGGGGGCCTGCACTCGCGGTAGACCCGGCTTCTGAGGCAGCATGTGGGGGCATGCGCTTCGTCCTGTCCTGCCTGCTCGTGTTGCTCCCGGCGTCCCCCGCGCTGGCGGAGCTGGATTCCTTCGGTCTGGGCTCGGGCCGTGATGGCGCGCTGTCCGTTACGACGGTGGGGCACGTCCTCAACGCCGCCACGCCGCTGACGGACCTCGTGGTGGTCGGAGCCCACGACGTTCCGGTGCAGCGCGTTTCGGGCTTCACCGCGGGCACGCTGGTGCTCCTCCACCAGAGCGGCGGGCCGGAGGAGGCCGTGGTCTCCAGCGATGGCGGCACCCTGGCGCTTCGGCGGATGGGCCACTGGGAGCTGGCGCGCGTGGAGGCGGTATCGGAATCGCCGCCCGGGCTGCGCTTCTCCGAGCCCCTGGTGCATGCCTACACCGCGCCGGGAGCGCAGGTGGTCTCCGTGCCCGAGTACACGGACGTCCTCGTGTCCGCGAGTGCCTCGGTCGTGGCCCGTCCATGGGATGGGCGCAGCGGCGGCATCCTGGCCTTCCTCGCCACGGGCAGCGTGACGAACCAGGGCCTCATCAGCGCGGAAGGAATGGGCTTCCGGGGCGGGTTCTTCGTCAATCACGCGGACCTCCTTGGCTGCGCCCATCCCATGGACGGGCCACGACCGAGGCACTCGCGGACACGAGGACGTCCGTGTACTCGGGCACGGAGACCACCTGCGCTCCCGGCGCGGTGTAGGCATGCACCAGGG
>NZ_VHLB01000093.1:0-35278 GCF_006547365.1 Myxococcus sp. AB056
CCGTTGAGGCCACCTTCGATTCCCTGGGCTTGAAGCCCGCGCTCGTCGAGGCGCTCAGTGCGCTCGGCTACGAGGAGCCCACCCCCATCCAGGCCGCCGCCCTCCCGCCACTGCTCGCGGGGAAGGACCTGCTCGGCATCGCCGCCACCGGCACCGGCAAGACGGCCGCCTTCGCCCTGCCCCTGCTCAACCACGTGGAGCCCGGCGCCTGCCGGCCCAACACCACGTCCGCGCTGGTGCTGGTCCCCACGCGCGAGCTGGCCATGCAGGTCTCCGAGGCCATCCACCGCTACGGCCAGAAGCTCGGCATCTCCGTGCTGCCCCTGTACGGCGGCCAGGTCATCGGCCAGCAGCTCCGCGTCCTCAAGCGCGGCGTGGACGTCGTCGTCGCCACGCCGGGCCGCGCGCTGGACCACCTGCGCCGTGGCACGTTGCAGCTCGATGACGTGCGCGTCGTCGTGCTCGACGAGGCCGACGAGATGCTCGACATGGGCTTCGCCGAGGACCTGGAGGCCATCCTCTCCGGCACGCCCGAGGACCGGCAGACGGCCCTCTTCTCCGCCACGCTCCCGCCGCGCATCGCCAGCATCGCCGAGCGTCACCTGCACGAGCCCGTGCGCGTGAAGATTGCCCGCGAGAAGGTGGAACAGGGGGAGATTCCCCGCGTCCGGCAGACGGCCTACGTCGTGCCGCGCGCCTTCAAGATCGCCACCCTGGGCCGCCTGCTCGACGTGGAGTCGCCCACCGCGGCCATCATCTTCTGCCGCACGCGCACGGAGGTGGACGACCTCACCGTCTCCCTCAACGGCCGCGGCTGGCGCGCCCACGCCCTGCACGGCGGCATGACGCAGGAGCAGCGAGACCGGGTCATCAAGCAGCTCAAGTCCCAGGGCACCGACCTGCTCGTGGCCACCGACGTCGCGGCGCGCGGCCTGGACATCCCCCGCCTGTCCCACGTGGTGAACTTCGACGTCCCCAACGCGCCCGAGGCCTACGTGCACCGCATCGGCCGCACGGGCCGCGCCGGCCGCGAGGGCGTGGCCATCACCCTGGTGGAGCCGCGTGAGCACCGGCTGCTGCGCAACATCGAGCGCGTCACCGGCCAGCGCATCGAAGTGGCCACCGTGCCCACCGTCGCGGACATGCGCGAGAAGCGGCAGGAGATGCTGCGCGCCTCCCTGCGCGAGACGCTGGTGGCCGGTGAGTACGAATCCCTCCGCAACGTGGTGGAGAGCCTGGCCAGCGAGTTCGACGCCATGGACATCGCCGCCGCCGCCGTGAAGCTCCTCCATGAGGCCCAGGACGAGGGCCGCGACACGGAGGAGACGGAGATTCCCGTCGTCGCGCCGCCGCAGGAGCGCCGTGAGCGCACGGGCAAGTTCGGAGCGCCCTCGGGGCGTCCCGGCCGTCCGGAGCGCGGCCCGAAGGCCCGCGGTGGCCCGCCGACCTGGGACGTCACCCGCCTGTGGATTGGCGCCGGCCGTCACGCCGGCGTACGCCCCGCCGACCTGGTGGGCGCCATCGCCGGGGAAGCGGGCGTCGAGTCCTCCAAGATTGGCGCCATCCAGATTGGCGACGCCTTCTCCCTGGTGGAGGTGCCGGAGTCCGACGCCAACCGCATCATCGCCGCGTTGAAGAACGCCACCTTGCGCGGCAAGAAGGTGCTCGTCCGCAAGGACCGGAGCTGACCTCCCGGCTCAAAGGGAAGTGCCCGCCTCGTGAGTGGGAGGATGACGAGCGAACCCGTCACGCTCACGAGGAGGGCTGAAATCCGTCAGGCCGCCCGCTCCGTCTGCGCGGCGGCTTCTTCCCGAGGCTCGATGTTCGTCCGGCGCCGGGAGAAGAACCGGCGCCACGACAGCGCGAAGCCCGTGTAGACGAGGAACACGCCGCCCAGCGACGCGATGGCGGCCACCAACTGGCCCATGAGCCCCAGCGCCTCGCCGGTGTGCAGGAAGCGCAGCCAGGTGCGCAGCTTCCGGCCGCTGTTGTGGTCCGCGTACGTCTCCTGCTTCGCCACCTCGCCCGAAAAGGGGTTGAGGGACACCTGCTTGGAGGAGAACGGCGGCCACGCATCCGCCTCGCGGAGGGTGACCGTCACCGCGTCCACGCTGTCCGCGCCACCCTTCTCGCCCTTCGCCTCCGGACCACGGCCCCCCTGCGCGGGAGCCCCGCCCGGACGCGCTCCGCCGCCCAGGCGCACCGTGGCGGACGACCAGGTGGGCGACGTCTTCCACGCTTCGGCCATGAGGACATCCATCGGCTTGCGCGGCGTCTCCACCTCGGGCGCGGGCACCTTCACCGACGCCGAGCCCGGCGGCCCCTGCCTCGCCGGAGCCTCGTGGCCCATCACCGTGTAGACGAGGTCGGAGGCCCACTTGTACGAGATGACCATGCCCGACGCCGTGAGCACGACGAGCACCGGCAGCGACCAGAAGCCGATGACGTTGTGCCAGTTCCAGTCGCGCGCCTTGCCCTTCAGCCCACGCCGGAACCACAGCGACGGCCGCATGGCGCGCAGCGTCCACTTGCGCGGCCACCACAGGTACAGGCCGGAGATGGCCAGGAAGAGGAACACGGCGTTGCTCGCGCCGGTGATCGCCTTGCCCACCGCGCGGTTGTCACCGCCGGCGGCCAG
This sequence comes from Myxococcus sp. AB056, assembly GCF_006547365.1. Lineage (NCBI taxonomy): Bacteria > Pseudomonadati > Myxococcota > Myxococcia > Myxococcales > Myxococcaceae > Myxococcus > Myxococcus sp. AB056. The sequence goes on from NZ_VHLB01000093.1 coordinate 2,639, forward strand.
CCACCGGTGGAGCTCCACGTTCCATTGGAGGAAGCCGCGCAGGCCCGTCGCGCCATTCCCCAGCACCTCGCCGGTGTAGGGGTTGACGTAGGTCACCGAACCCCGGCCGATGCTCACGAGCACCGAGGACGTCGGCTCCGGATACACCGTCACTCCGGAGGGCTGTCCGTCCGTCCGCGCAGCGCGGACGCGCTCGACCAACGCCTCCACGGGGAGCCGGGGCGCGTCTGGAGACGGCGGCTGCACCGTCCGGACATCCCGCTCCGCCCATTCGATGAGCTGCTTCTCGAAGGCGATGACCACGCCCGTGAAGGACATGATCGCAATCACCAGCCCGGTGGCGATTCCGGCGATGAGATGAATCCAGAAGAGGATGTTTCGGAAGGTGCGCATGAAACGGCTCCAGCGCGGGCCGGAGCCCACGCGAGGAGAACTGGAGCGGACCCGGCGCGACACCGCGCCAGACTCACTTCAGGGAGAAGTTCACCGGAATGTCGATCATGACTCGCGCCAGCCGCCCCGAACGGCCCAGCGCGGGCGTGAAGTGCCACTGATTCACGGCGGCAATCGCCGCGGCGTCCAGGGCGGGCACGGAGCGCATCACCCGGGTGTGCTCCTGCTCCACCCGGCCGTCCGTGCCAACGATGACCCGCACCACCACCACGCCCTGGATGTTCCGCTGCTTCGCCAGCCGGGGGTAGTCCGGCCTGACCTGCTTGAGGACCGTGGGGGGCCGCATCACCTGCTTCAGCGTCAGCGCGTCGCCCGTGCCGCCAATGGCCGTCGACCCGACGATGCCGCCCCGCGTTCCACCCACGACGCCGCCGACCACGCCACCCACCACCCCGCCCACCGCGGACGCCTCGCTGCTCGCGGACGCCGGCTCCGCCTTCGCCACCGCGGGCTCGGGCGCAGGCTCGGGCTCCACCACGGGCTCCGGCTCAGGGGGCGTCTCCGGCTTCACCTCCGCCACCGGCTCGGGCCGGGGAATGGGGGTCGGCATCACCCGCTGCGCCGGCTTGGGACGCGCCTGGCGCTGCACTTCCTTCTTCGCGGCCGGCTGCGCCCCTCCACCACCCGCGGGCGGCGGGGGCGGAGGCGCGGCGAACGCCAGCAACACCAACTCCGGCTCCTCCCGCACCACCTTCTTCGGCGACGCCGGGGACACGGACAGGCCCGCCGCGACGACGACCGCGTGGAGCACGACCGCCACGACAACGGCCCCGCTCCAGCGGCTCCAGAAGCCCTCCACCCCGGCGGCATCCCCCATGCGGAAGAGCGCCCCAGTGGGTTGCGCCAACACCGAGGACGCGGCATCCGCGGCGGGCTCCGGAAGTTCGAAATTGAGAATCGTTCTCACTCTCACTACAGACGTGGATACCCCCCACGGCCCTCATCCGTCAACGCTCGCTGAGTAAAACTTCTTACGCACGGTGGAATGCCCGTCCGGTCGTCCACGGAGGGATGGCGCGCGGAAAAGCCCTTTCGCGGCAGCCCTTTACAGGCGGCTGAAGGACCAGCTCAGCGCGCGGCCACCGGAATACGGCATGACGCCATGGAACGGCCGGGGGTCTGCGTCGAACACCAGCGGCAGGAAGTGCCGGTCCCCGTCCCACAGGTTGAGGCCTTGGATGTCCGCCACGGGCACCCAGGAGAGGGAGCCCTCCGGGTTCCGCTCGAGCGGGGTGCCTTCGAAGCCGTCGATGCGAAACACGAAGCCCAGCCAGTCCTCCCCGTGCTTGCCGAAGCCGGGCCAGGAGATGGTGCCGCGCAGCACCATCCGCGTGCACTCGATGCCGGCCTCCTCGCGAATCTCCCGGCGCATGCAGGCGGCCACGTCCTCGTCGCGCTCCATCTTCCCGCCCAGGCCATTGAACTTCCCGTAGTGGGCGTCATCCGGACGGGCGTTACGGTGGACGAGCAGCACGCGCTGCCCGTCCGGTGACATCACGTAACCGAGCGTGCCGATGATCGGGGTGTACGGCATGGGAGCGACCTCGCGCGGTGCGGCATCCAGGCGTCGGAGCCCCTTGGCCACCGCCGGAATGTGACAAAGCGCGGCACTGTAGTTCATGCCGGGCCAGCCAGGTCCCTCCTCACCCCGCCCTCCTCGCACGGCGGGTCGGGGGCTTCCCTTTACGCCAGCCAACGCAGCGCGTTAACATCTAGCGACACTGCATTATTCTTGATGACAACCCGCGTCGTCGGGAGAGGGGACTCTTGATGTCGGCATTCCGCCCCGGCCGGTACGGCCTGTATGAGCCAGACACCGAGCATGACGCCTGCGGCGTGGGATTCGTCGCCCACCTGAGGGGTGAGCGCTCGCGAGGCATCGTCGAGGACGCCCTGGAGCTCCTCAACCGGCTCAGCCACCGGGCGGCCGCGGGAAGGGACCCACGAACCGGCGACGGCGCCGGCATCCTGGTGCAGCTCCCCCACCGCTTCTTCGAGCGCGAGTCCCCGAAGCTGCCCTTCGCCCTCCCGCCGCGCCGGCACTACGGCGTGGGCCAGGTGTTCCTCCCACCCGAGCCCGAGGCCCGGGCCGCCTGTGAGGCCGCCTTCGAGGAAGTCGTCGTACAAGAGGGCCAGCGCGTGCTCGGCTGGCGCGACGTGCCCGTGAACCCGGAGCACCTGGGCCCCGTGGCGCGTGAGGCCGCCCCCGTCATCCGCCAGCTCTTCGTGGCGCGGCGGCGAATGGTCCCCAGCGCCTTCGAGCGGAAGCTGTACCGCATCCGCAAGCTGACGGAGAACCTCATCCAGGCGCGCGGCGTGGACCCCAAGGGCCGCTTCCACGTGGCGTCGCTGTCGTCGGAGACGCTCGTCTACAAGGGGCTGATGCTGCCGGTGGACCTGCCGCGCTTCTACTCCGACTTGCAGCAGCCGGACTTCGTGAGCGCGCTGGGCCTGGTTCACTCACGCTTCTCCACCAACACGTTCCCCACGTGGGAGCTGGCGCAGCCGTTCCGCTTCATCGCGCACAACGGTGAAATCAACACCATGCGCGGCAACCGGAACTGGATGACCGCGCGGCGCGGCCTGCTCCAGACGGCGCGCCTGGGCGGCAGCCTGGAGGCGCTCCAGCCCATCATCGTCCCGGGCAAGAGCGACTCGGCGCAGTTCGACAACATGGTGGAGCTGCTCTACCTGGGCGGCCGCACCCTGCCCCACGCGCTGATGATGATGATTCCGGAGGCGTGGGAGGGCGACGCGCTGATGTCCGACGAGCGGCGCGCCTTCTATGAATACTCCTCCGCCCTGCTGGAGCCGTGGGACGGACCGGCGGCCATCGCCTTCACGGACGGGCAGCTCATCGGCGCCACGTTGGATCGCAACGGCCTGCGGCCCGCGCGCTACCTCGTCACGGAGGACGACCGCATCATCCTCGCCTCGGAGATGGGCGTCATCGACGTGCCGCCCTCGCAGGTGCGCCGCAAGGGCCGCCTGACGCCGGGCCGCATGCTGCTGGTGGACACCACCGAGGGCCGCATCCTGGAGGACGAGGACGTCAAGCGCGACATCACCACGCGCTGGCCCTACCGCCGCTGGCTCCAGCGCAACGTCTACACCTTCGACAACCTCCCCGCCGTCGCCGCCCCGGTGCGCCTGCGCGGCGAGGAGCTGTGGCGGGCCCAGCGCGCCTTCGGCTACACCGCCGAGGACGTGCGCTCGGTGCTCACGCCCATGGCGGAGACGGGCAAGGAGCCGGTGGGCTCCATGGGCACGGACACGCCGCTGGCGGTGCTCAGCGACCACGCCCCCAGCCTCTTTTCCTACTTCCACCAGCTCTTCGCGCAGGTGACCAACCCGCCCATCGACCCGCTGCGCGAGTCGCTGGTGATGACACTGGCCACCGCGCTGGGCCCGGAGAGCAACACCTTCGAGGAGACGCCGGAGCAGTGCCACCGGCTGTCCCTCCCCGGCCCCATCCTCACCAACGGGCAGCTCGCGCGGCTGGCGGCCATCAATGACGAGGGCCTGTTCGAGACGCGCCGCCTGTCGCTCCTCTACGCCCTGGACGGCGGCGAAGGCGCGCTCGAGGCGGCGGTGGAGAAGCTCTGCAACGAGGCCGTGGACGCGGTGGACGCCGGCGCCAGCATCCTGCTCTTGAGCGACCGCGGCGTGGACGCGGCGCACGCGGCCATCCCCGCGCTGCTGGCCATGTCCGCAGTGCACCAGCGGCTCGTCCGTGACGGCATCCGCATGTACACCGGCCTGCTGCTGGAGACGGCGGAGGCGCGTGAGGTGCACCACTTCGCCTGCCTGTTCGCCTACGGCGCCGCGGCGGTGAACCCGTACCTGGCGCTGGACACGCTCCGGGCCCTGGCGGACAGCGGCGAGCTGGCCGTGGACGCGGAGAAGGCGCAGGACCGCTTCATCCACGCCGTGGAGGAAGGCCTGCTCAAGGTGATGTCGAAGATGGGCATCTCCACGCTCCAGTCCTACCGCGGCGCGCAGCTCTTCGAAGCCGTGGGGCTCCAGCGCTCGCTGGTGGAGCGGCACTTCACCGACACGGCGTCGCGCGTGGAGGGGGTGGGCCTGCCGGAGCTGGGGCGCGAAGTGGCGGAGCGCCACGCCCGGGGCTTCGGCGTGGAAGCGGACGCGGAGGCCGGCATGCTGCCCGTGGGCGGCCAGTACCGCTGGCGCCGTCTGGGCGAGCGGCACAAGTGGAACCCGGCCACCATCGCCAAGCTCCAGGCGGCGGTGCGCGCGAACGACGCCGCCACCTTCGCGGAGTACTCGCGGCTCGCGGACGACGAGACGCGCGAGCACTCCAACCTGCGCGGCCTGCTCGAAATCGCCCACGAGGGCTGCACGCCCGTGCCGCTAGACGAGGTGGAGCCGGCGCTCTCCATTGCCCGGCGCTTCGTCACCGGCGCCATGTCCTTCGGCTCCATCAGCGCGGAGGCGCACGAGACGCTGGCCATCGCGATGAACCGGCTGGGCGGGCGCTCCAACAGCGGCGAGGGCGGCGAGGAGTCGCGGCGCTTCACCCGGGACGAGAACGGAGACCTGCGCCGCAGTGCCATCAAGCAGGTGGCCAGCGCGCGCTTCGGCGTCACCACGGAGTACCTGGTCAACGCGGACGAGCTCCAAATCAAGGTGGCCCAGGGCGCCAAGCCCGGCGAGGGCGGCCAGCTTCCCGGCCACAAGGTGGATGAGCGGATTGCCCGCGTGCGCTGGTCCACGCCGGGCGTGACGCTCATCTCTCCGCCGCCGCACCACGACATCTACTCCATCGAGGACCTGGCGCAGCTCATCTACGACCTCCAGTCGGTGAACCCGGCCGCGCGCGTCAGCGTGAAGCTGGTCAGCGAGGTGGGCGTGGGCACCATCGCCGCGGGCGTGGCCAAGGCCGGCGCCAGTTGCGTGGTCATCTCCGGCTACGAGGGCGGCACGGGCGCCTCGCCGCTGTCCAGCATCCAGCACGCGGGCCTGCCCTGGGAGCTGGGGCTGGCGGAGACGCAGCAGGTGCTGGTGCACAACGGGCTGCGCTCGCGCATCCGCGTTCAGGCGGACGGCGGCATGCGCACCGCACGGGACGTGCTGGTGGCCACGCTCCTGGGCGCCGAGGAGTTCGGCATGGCCACCGCCAGCCTGGTGGCCGTGGGCTGCGTCATGCTGCGCAAGTGTCACCTCAACACCTGTTCGGCGGGCATCGCCACGCAGGACGCGGGGCTGCGCGAGCGCTTCCAGGGCAAGCCCGAGGACGTGGTGAACTTCTTCCTCCTCATCGCGGAGGACCTGCGCCAGCGGATGGCCGCGCTGGGCGCGCGCTCCCTGCAGGAGCTGGTGGGCCGCGTGGACCTGCTGCGGCAGCGCCCGGCGGTGGACCACTGGAAGGCGAAGCGCGTGGACCTGTCCGGGCTGCTCGCCGCGCCGGCCGCGCCGGCCAGCGAGCCGCGCCACTGCACCGAGCCGCGCATCAAGGACGTGTCCGACCACCTGGACCACGCGCTGCTGCGCGACGCCAGCGCGGTGCTGGACGGCGGACCGCCGATGCTGCTCAACGTGCCGGTGGCCAACACCCACCGCGCCGTGGGCGCCCTGTTGTCGGGGGAAATTGCCCGGCGTCACGGGGGCCAGGGACTGCCGGATGGCCGGCTCCATGTGCGAATGAAGGGCTCCGCGGGCCAGAGCTTCGGCGCCTTCGTGGTGAAGGGCGTGACGCTGGAGCTGGAGGGCGACGCCAACGACTACGTGGGCAAGGGCCTGTCCGGTGGACGCATCATCGTCTACCCGCCGCAGGCCAGCCGCTTCAGCGCCGAGGAGAACGTGCTGGTGGGCAACACCGCGCTCTATGGCGCCACGGCCGGCGAGGTCTACCTGCGGGGGCTCGCGGGTGAGCGCTTCGCGGTGCGAAACAGCGGCGCGCAGGCCGTCGTGGAGGGCGTGGGCGACCACGGCTGCGAATACATGACGGGCGGCGCGGTGGTGGTGCTGGGCCCCACCGGGCGCAACTTCGCGGCCGGCATGAGCGGCGGCATCGCCTACGTTCTCGACCGCGAGCAGTCCTTCCGGCAGCGCTGCAACCTGGAGATGGTGGAGCTGGAGTCGCTGGTGGACGAGTCCGAAATCTGGCTCGTGCACGGCATGGTGGAGCGGCACCTGCATCACACCGGCAGCGCGCTGGCGCGGCGGGTGCTGGACAACTGGGAGCTGATGGTGCCGCGCTTCGTGAAGGTGATGCCCACGGACTACAAGCGGGTCCTCCAGGCACGGCGCGCGGCGCGCAGACCACCGGAGTCCACATCCGCGGCGTTGCCCCAGTCCGCGGCGGGGAGGGCCTGAGCCATGGGTAAGCCAACCGGATTCATCGAGTGGGAGCGCGTCCACGCGGACAAGCGGGACAAGGCGGACCGGCTGGGCGACTGGCGCGAGTTCGCGCTGCCGCTGGCCCCCGACGAGGCCAAACGGCAGGCCGGCCGCTGCATGGACTGTGGCGTCCCCTTCTGTCACCAGGGCTGTCCCCTGGGGAACCTCATCCCCGACTTCAACGAGGCCGTGTACCGCGGGCGCTGGCGCGAGGCGTACGACTTGCTCAGCCGCACCAATGGCTTCCCGGAGATGACGGGCCGGCTGTGCCCGGCGCCGTGCGAGGCCGCGTGTGTGCTCGCCATCGACCGGGACCCGGTCACCATCGAGCAGATGGAGAAGGAAATCATCGAACGGGCCTTCAAGGAGGGCTGGGTGCAAGCCCGGCCTCCGGCGCGCCGCACCGGGAAGACGGTGGGCGTGGTGGGCTCCGGGCCCGCGGGACTGGCGGCGGCGGCGCAGCTCAACGCGGCCGGACACACCGTCACCGTGTACGAGCGGGACGCCCGGGCCGGCGGCCTGCTGCGCTATGGCATCCCCGACTTCAAGCTGGAGAAGTCCGTGGTGGACCGGCGCCTGGCGCTGATGGAGGCGGAGGGCATCACCTTCGTCACCGGCGTGGACGTGGGCGGCGCCCTGAGCTACCGCGAGCTGCGCGCGAAGCATGACGCCCTGGTGCTGGCCCTGGGCGCGCGCCGTCCGCGCGAGCTGGAAGTCCCCGGACGCGAGCTGTCCGGTGTCGTCCAGGCCATGGAGTACCTGGAGCACCAGAACCGGCTCGTCTCGGGCCATGGCCAGAAGGACTCACGCCTGGACGCGGCCGGCCGGCATGTCGTGGTGCTGGGCGGCGGCGACACCGGCTCGGACTGCCTGGGTACCGCGCTGCGTCAGGGTGCGGCGAGCGTGCGGCAGGTGGAGCTCCTCCCCGCCCCGCCTGCGGTGCGCGCGGAGGGCAACCCCTGGCCGAGGTGGCCCGTCATCTTCCGCACCTCCACCAGCCAGGAGGAAGGCGGCGAGCGCCGCTTCGCGCTGATGACGAAGCGGCTGACGGGCAGCGACGGACGGCTCCAGACGCTGCACGCCGTGGAAATCGAGTTCCAGCCCGAACCTGGCGCCCTGCCCCGCCTCATTGAACGTCCCGGCACCGATGTGACGTTCGAGACGGACCTGCTGGTGCTGGCCATGGGCTTCACGGGGCCCGAGGTGGGCAACCTCTCCGAGGAGCTGGGGGTGAAGCTGTCCCCCCGCGGCACGGTGCAGGTGGATGCGCGCTTCGCCACGTCCGCGGACGGGGTGTTCTGCGCCGGGGACGCGAGCCGGGGCGCCAGCCTCATCGTCTGGGCCCTGTCGGACGGTCGCGAAGCCGCCAAGGCCTGCGATGCGTATCTTTCTGGGGGGCGCTCCGCGCTACCCACCCGGGGTGCGGACTGCGCCTTCTGAGCGGAATGAAACGCCCGGGTCGCCTTTTTGGGGCGAGTCGGGAATAAATAGCAGGCGAGGCAGTTAGAATGGGCTTAACCCATTACTCCCTCCCACAGGAGGCCCCTGACATGCGAAGCGAACAGACCCTCATCGTGACCGAAGCCGACTTGGAGCGCCTGCGCCAGGTGGTGGACCACAACGGAGGCGGCCGCACGGCCGAGTTCGCGGAAATGCTTGACGCGGAGCTGACCCGGGCCCGCGTCGTCGCGTCGGAAGAGGTGCCGCCCGACGTCGTGACGATGAACAGCAAGGTCGTCTTCGAGGACGAACAGACGGGAGAGCGCCGGGAGGTCACCCTTGTCTACCCGCGCGACGCCAGCAGCGACGAGGGGCGCATCTCCGTCCTGGCCCCCATCGGCAGCGCGCTCATCGGCCTGACCGTGGGGCAGACCATCACCTGGCCCCTGCCGGGCGGACGCTCCAAGCAGCTGCGCATCGTCGCGGTGCCCTACCAGCCCGAGGCCTCGGGCCACTACAACCTCTGATTCGGCTTCCCCCGGACGGCACCGTACGCCCTCGTGGCGGACGGTGCCGTTCTCCGTTTCAGCGCAGCCCCACGCGCTTCGCCAACTCCTGCGCCAGGGCCCGCAGCTCCTCCACGCCGGCCGCCTGCGGGCTCGTGTCGAACACCACCTCATAGCCCAGCCCCGCCTGGTTGATGGACTCCGAGCGCGGAATCCGAGCCCTCAGCACGGGCACGGTGGACTCGCTCAGCGCGCCCTCCATGGCCTCGTTGGTCGCGGTGGTGCGGCGATCCCACAGATTCACCACCGCCACCAGCTCACCGCCCTGCTCGCGAACGTCACGCCAGGCGGTCTCGATTTCCCCCAGCCCCTGGAGCGCGAAGGCGCCGGTGGGCACGGGGGCCACGACCAGGTCCGCGGAGGCGAGCACGGCCTCGGTGTAGGCGCCGATGCTGGGCGGGGTGTCCGCGAGGATGATGTCCGGCGTCCACCCCAGCGTCTTGAGCGCGCGAGGAATCGCCTGGAGGCGGTGGCCCCACTGGAACAGCTCGCGCTCCTGCGCGGCCATGCGCGGCGCGGCGGGGGCGATGAACAAGCCGGGCCGCTTCGGTGAAGCCACCACCACCTGCGCCAGCGTGTGCTTGGGACGGGGCCCGAGCGCATCACCCACGCACGGGCCTTCCCGGCTCTCCAGCCCCAGCACCAGCGACGCATGGGCCTGGGGGTCCAGGTCCAGCAGCAGCACCTGGCGGCCGGCATCCGCGAGGGCCGCCGCCACATGCGAGCAGAGCGTCGTCTTGCCGACGCCGCCCTTGATGGTGGAGAACGCGATGAACGCCATGCCCCCGTCTATACCGGACGACCCACGGGGAGAGAAGCCACGGGCGGAGGCGCCTCCGTACTCAGCGCCACGCGCTACTTCTGCGTCATGATCCACTTCACCAGCGCGCGCGCCTCGGCCTCCGACACCTGGGCGTTCGCCGGCATCGGAATGGCGCCCCAGACGCCGCTGCTGCCCTTGCGCACGCGCTGCGCCAGCTTGTCCTCCACGCCCTCCTGCTTCGCATAGCGGGCGGCAATCTCCTTGTACGAGGGACCGACCAGCCGCGCCGTCGCGGAATGGCACGTCATGCAGCTCTTGGCCTTCGCGAGCTCCTCGCTCGCGGAGGCCACGTTGGACACCAACGCCACCGCGAAAACAGACAGCCACAGAAAACGCTTCATCGAAGTCTCCAGTCCGCACAGCATATCAAGGCTGACCGACATGGCAGCCCTATCGGATTTTGCTGAGTTCCACGCGAGCTAGCGCGCGGCACGCCCTTCCGCGACGCGCACCACGCGCCCATCGCCCAGGGTGTCCGGTGGGCTCAGCACCACCCGGTCCTCGGCGGACAATCCGTCCATCACCTCGACATGAGCGCCCAGGTCTCGCCCCAGCACGACCACGCGCTGCTGGACGGCATTCGCCTCCCCCACCACGAGGACCGTGGGCCCCTCCCTCCGCACGGCCAACGCGCTGGCGGGGATGAGCATGGGCGGGGCCTCGCGCTCGATGAGCAACCGGACGCGCACGAATGACCCGGCGAACAGCGCCTCTGTGTTGGCGAGCTGCACCTCCGTCAGGAGCGTGCGAGTCCCAGGGTCCAACACCCCCGCGGTCCGCACCACGCGCCCCGGCAGCGCCCGCGCGGGCGCATCCAGCGTGGAGATGCGCGCCTCGAGCCCCGGCCGGATGTCATGGGCGAGGGACTGCGGCACGTCCACGTAGACCTTCAGCGTGTGCGTCTGCGCGAGTTCGAACAGGCTCGTCATGCCGTTGCCACTGCCCGCGGTGACCAGTGCTCCCCGGTCCACGTTGCGACGCACGATGACCCCATCAAACGGCGCCACCACGCGGCGATACGCGTACAACGCATCGAGGCGCTCCACCTCCGCCTTCGCACTCTTCAGCGAGGCCTCCGCGGAGTTGGCCCGCGCCCGCGCCTCCTCCGCCACCTCGTGGCTGACGTTGCCCTCTCCCGCGAGAATCTGCCCGCGCCGCGCGGACGCGCGAGCGAGCTCCAGGTTCCGCTCCGTCTCATCCAGGCGCGCCCGGGCCCGGTGACACTCCGCCTGGAGCTCGGGCGCTTCAAGCTCCGCCAGCAACTGGCCCGCGCGGACCCGGTCGCCCAGGTCGACGTGGATGCGGCCCACGAAGCCATTGATGCGGGCGTGCAGCGACGCGCGCTGACTGGGAAGGACCGTCCCTGGCAACGTGAGCTCCGCCTTCGGCTCGGACCGCGTCACGCGCGCGGTGGCCACGAGCGGCGGCAGACGGGCTTCCGCTTCACGTCGGTCCAACGCGCGCGACCGCTCCAACCGTGGCGCCACACCGAGCCCCAGCAGCACCAGGAGCAAGGCGGCGAACACCCAGGGCCAGCGCCCGCCTCGCGCCGCGGCGGCGGGCGCCGCGGCATCCACGCCAGGGGTCTGCTCCGTCACGCTGTCACCGAAGGCTCGAGTTCAGGGGCCGCCGCGCGGACAGCCCGCCGCGCCTGCATCAGACTGTAGACGACGGGAACGAAGAACAGGGTCGCCACCGTGGCCCCCACGAGGCCGCCGATGACGGCGCAGCCGAGCGCGGCGTTCTGCTCGCCGCCCTCGCTCAGGTTCAGGGACATGGGGAGCATGCCCAGGCCCATGGCCAGCGCCGTCATCAACACGGGGCGCACCCGCACTCGCCCCGCTTCGAGCGCCGCCTCCGCCGCGCTCGCGCCGAGCGCGAGCCGCTCGTTGGCGAAGGACACCACCAGCACGGAGTTCACCGTGGCCACGCCCACGCTCATGATGGCGCCCATCAACGAGGGAATGCTGAACGGCGTCTGCGTGGCGAACAGCGAAACCACCATGCCCACCACCGCCCCGGGCAACGCGGTGATGATGATGAAGGGGTCCAGCCAGGACTGGAAGTTGACCACCATCAGCGCATAGACGAGCACCGCCGCGAACAGCAGGCCCAACAGCAGCCGGTCGAAGCTGGTGCGCATGCTCTCCACCTGCCCACGCACCTGGATGCGCGAGCCCGGCGGCAGCTCCTCTCGGTAGCGGTCGACGATCCGCTCCAGCCGCGACGCCACGCTGCCCAGGTCCGTGTCCTGGACGTCCGCGCGGACGTTGAAGGTGGGCTGGATGTCCACGTGGGTGACGAAGACGGGCGTCCACTCGCGCTGCACCCGGGTGAGGTCGCCCAGGAGCTGGGGCCCCTCCCGGGTGGGCAGCGCCATCCGCGTCAGGTCCTCCACCGAGGACACCCGCGTCTCCGGCACGCGCACCGACACCGGATAGCTGTTCCCCGTCTTCGGGTCGATCCAGAAGCTGGGGCTCACCTGCGAGCTGGATGACACGGTGAGCAGCACGTTGTTGGCCACGTCCCGCTGCGTGAGCCCCACAGCGCTGGAGCGGACCCGGTCCACCTCGAAGTGCAGCCGAGGCGCGTTCACCACCTGCGACAGGCGCACGTCCACCGCGCCGCGGACCTGTCCCAGCTCCGCCTCGAGCTTCCGCGCGATGGCATAGGTGGCCTCGCGCTGGGAGCCGGAGACCTGTACGTCAATGGGCGACGGCAGCCCGAAGTTGAGAATCTGCGTCACGATGTCCGCGGGCTGGAAGTAGAACGTGAGCTCGGGAAAGCGCCGTGGCAGCTCCTCGCGCAGCAGCCGGACGTACGCGTCCGTCCGGACCCGGCGCTTCCGAGCCAGCGTCACGAGGACCTCCCCGTCCGCGCTGCTCACGTTGGAGGTGTCCGTCAGCGCGAGGTTGTAGCCGCCCGGCATGCCCATCATGTCAATCAGGCTCACCCGGTCCTCGGCGGGGATGAGCTCGCGCACGGCGTCCTCCACGAGCGACAGGTACCGCTCCGTCTCCTCGATGCGCGTCCCTGGCGGCGCCACGACGTGAAGGCGGAGCTGGCCCGCGTCCACGGTGGGGAAGAAGTCGCGGCCCACGAAGGGCATCAACCCCACCGCCGCCAACACCGCGAGCAGGAAGAAAACCAGCACGCGGCGCGGCCGGGCCAGGGCCTTCTGGAGCGCCCTCACGTACCGCGCCCGGAAGCGCTCGAAGCCCTCCTCGAACCGGTGGTGCAGTCGCGCCAGCCAGCCCGTCTGCGGCTGCCCGTGCCGCTGAACCTCCGCGCGCAGCAGGAACTGCACGAGCGTGGGCACCAGCGTGCGCGAGAGCAGATACGAGGCCATGACGGAGAGCCCCACCGCCAGGCCCATGGGCAGGAACAGGTACCGGGCCGGCCCCTCCAGGAAGAGCACCGAGATGAAGACGATGCCAATGGAGAGCGAGGCGACGAAGGCGGGCACGGCGATCTGCTCCGCGCCATCCAGGATGGCCTGGGTGAGCGGCTTCCCCATGGCCAGGTTGCGGTGGATGTTCTCTATCTCCACCGTGGCGTCATCCACGAGGATGCCCACCGCGAGCGCCAGCCCGCCCAGCGTCATCGAGTCGAGCGTGTACCCGAGGCCCCGCAACACCAGGATGGCCGCGAGCACCGACAAGGGAATGGAGATGACGATGATGAGCGTGCTCCGCCAGCTCCCCAGGAACAGGAGGATCATCGTCGCCGTCAGCAGCGCGGCGATGACTCCTTCAACCAGGAGCCCGTGGATGGCGGTCGTGACGAAGGAGGACTGGTCCGCCAGCAACCGCACCGACAACCCCTCCGGTGCGGCGGCCTGGATGGTGGGCAGCAGCTCGCGCACGCGACGGGCGACCTCCAGCGTCGAGGCGTCCCCCGTCTTCATCACGGACAGGATGACGGAGCGCCGGCCCTCCTCCCGGGCGATGTTCGTCTGCACCGCGAAGCCGTCATGCACGTGCGCCACGTCTCGGAGAAACACGACGCGGCCGTCGCTCCGGCGCACCGGGATGTCATTGAGCGCGGCGAGCGTCTCCGGACTGCTGTTGAGCGTCACGCGGTACTCGTGCGCGCCCATCTTGATGTTCCCCGTGGGCAGGACCAGGTTCTGTGCGGAGACCGCCGAGGCGACGTCGTGCGGCGCCAGCCCATGGGCCTCGAGGGCTTCCAGGTCCAGGTCCACGGTCATCTGACGGACCTTGCCGCCCATGAGCTGGGGAATGCGCGCGCCCCGGACCGTGCCGAGCAGGGGCCGAACGCGTTGATTCACATGGTCGTAGATTTGCGACTCGGTGAGCGTCTCGCTGCTGAACGACACCTGGAGGATGGGCACACTGCTGGCCGAATACCGGAGGATGATGGGCGGCTGTGTCCCCGGAGGCATGCGCCGGGTGATGGATTGCGAGGACGCCGTCACCTGGGCCATGGCCTCGGCCACGTCAGCCCCAGGGTGTAGATACAACCGGGCGACCGATACACCGTCGAATGACTGGCTTTCCTGCCGGGCCAGGTTCGCCACGTTGTTCGCCAGGGAGTATTCACTGTATTGGGTAATCTGCCGTTCAATCTGCTGCGCGGGCAGCCCGTCATAGCTCCAGACGACGCTGATGACGGGGATGTCGACCTCAGGGAGGATGTCCGTGGGGGATTCGTGAATGACCTGCACACTCACGAAGACGAGCAGCAGCGCCGCCACCACGAAGGTATAGGGGCGTCGGAGCGCCAGCCGAACGATCCACATATCGCCCGTGCTCTTTGCCATGGAGCAGCAATCGAGGCAATGTCCGCAACCCTTGCTTCCACTGGGAAAACTGGGGCAGCATGAGGACTGAGCCGTCATGAACAACGCCGTGAAAACATCTCCCTCCTCTGGGACTGTATCGAGGGAAGCGCTGCTGAATCGCAGACAGCTCCTGCAGTGGTTGGGAATCGGCGTGGTGGCCTCCAGTTGCGGCACGCTTCGCCCGCGACTGATGCCTCCCACGGTGGGCTCGGCCCCCCTCCAGCTCATCGCGCCCGACAGCGCGGGGCCCCTTCCCGACGACGTGCGGGAGGTCCTGCTCGATACGGCCCGCTGGCTCTCACGCTTCGTGGGAATGGAGGGTCAGCTCAACGAGGCGCTGCTGGAAGGCTATCTGCGTCTCAAATGCGAGGAGCGCCCCTCATACCTGGCCACCTACACCCGCTTCGCGGCGGAGGTGAAACGGCCCGAGAGGCTCTCCGCGGAATGGCTCTTGGAGCTGCCAGAGCTCCACCGCGTGAAGGTGGTGGGCGAGCTGGCCATCATGTCGCTGGTCGGCGGGGGCTTCCGGACGTTTGGCTTCGGCAACATGAATGGCCACATGGGCGGGCTCTGGCACGAGCCGCACGCGTCTGGCTCCTATCACGCCTCGGACGAACTGTAGTCAGCGCGGTCGCCGACAGGATTTGACAACCATGAGGCTGTGTATCGTCGGAAGTGGTGTTGCCGCGGTCATCACCGCCCGCGCCGCGCTGGAGCGGGGCTACGAGGTGGTGATGCTCGAAGCCGGCCCTCGCACGCCCATGCGGGACTCGCGCCGCTGGCTGGACTTCGTCACCACGGGCGTGCGGCCCTACCACGCCTGTGAGGACTCGCAGGGTGACGCCAACTCCCGCCCCGGTGTCCAACCCGAGCGCGACCACTTCCTCATCAAGGGCAGCCGGCTCATGGCGGTGGGCGGGTCGACGCTGCACTGGAGCGGCTGGACGCCCCGCCTCCAGCCCGAGGACCTGGAGCTGCGCAAGCGCACCGGCAAGGGGAACGACTGGCCCTTCAGCTACACCCAGCTCGAGCCCTATTACAGCCAGGCCGAGTCCCTGCTGAACGTCACCGGCCCCAACGCGCCCGTGGACGGACATCCCACGCCCTGGCGCTCGCAGCCCTACAAGTGGAACAGCCCGCCGTATCCCATCGAGTCGGAGCCGGTGCGCCACGCCTTGAAGGCGCTGGGCATCACCTATGACCACATTCCCATGTCGCGCAGAGGCCCCGGCGGCGAGGGCGTGGGCGGCCCGTGCATGACGTTTGGCACGTGCCGGTATTGCCCGATGGGCGCGCGCTTCGACCCCACCCTGCTGCTGGCGGACATGGAGTCCCACCCGGGCTTCCGGTTGCTCGCGAGCAGCCCGGTGCTGGCCGTGCGCATGGCGGGAGCGGTGGCCCAGGGCGTCACCTACCGCACCGCCGAGGGCGAGACGGCCACGCTGGACGCGGACGCCGTGCTGGTGGCCGCGGGCGCCTTGGAGACACCCAAGCTGCTGTGGCACTCGGGCTTCGATGAGCAGCGCCTGCCCGCGCTCGGTCGCTACCTGGTTACCCACCCGATGCTGAAGCTCGAGGGCAAGCTGGCGAAGCCCCCTCGGGAGTTCAACGGGCGCGAAGTCCCCATGCCCGCCCTCTTCTCGCGGCACTTCGACACGCCGGAGCAGCAGGCCGCCGGGAAGATGATCTTCTCCGAGTACCCGGAGGAGCCGGACCTGCAGTCCTGGGTCCGCCAGGAAAAACTGGCGCCCGAGTACATCGCCTCCTTCGCCCGGGAGAGCCGGCTCAACCTCCATGGCTTCATCGAGGAGTTCCCCCAGGCGGAGAACCGCCTGCGCTTCACGGGCAAGCCGGGCGAGCGCCAGGTGGAGATTCACTACGCGGTGGATTCGGGGTTCGCCGCGCGCTGGCAGTGGATGACCGACACCTTGATGCAGGTGATGAAGACCGCGGGCTGCCGCGAGTCGGAGGTCTGGGTCTCGGGCGTGATTCGCCGGGCGGACCACTCGGTGGGCACGGCGCGCTTCGGCCAAGGGCCGGACTCGGGCGTCGTGGACGGGAGGCACCTCGTCTTCGGGACGAAGAACCTGTTCGCCCTCACCAACGGCAACTTCCCGAACAACGGCGCCATCAATCCGACGCTGACGCTCACCGCCCTCTCGCTGCGCTTCGCGGACCAGGTGCTGCCGGACCTGGCGCCGACACGAACTACAGCGCGGCCTTGAGCACGGCCAACGCGACGATGGCCACGACGGCGAACACCTCGCGTCGCGCGGGCGCCTCCTGGATGAAGGCGTTGGCGAACACCAGGGAGAAGAGCGTCACCGAGTTGAGGATGGGCCAGGCGACGACGCGGTTTCCCGCCGCCAGCGCCATGACGAAGGCGACCTGATTGCCCACGGTGAAGAGGGCGCGCACCAGCAGGTTGGTGCGTGCGCGGCCGTCCACGACCAGCTCGCTCACCTGCGCCCCCAGCGTCCCCCGGGCGCCGAAGAGGAGCAGCAGCACCAGACAGGCCGCGCTCCTCCAGAACAACAAGGCGGTGCTCACCTCCAGGTTGGACGCCACGCCCGAAGGCTGGCCCTGGAAGAAGAGCTCCCCACAGAGGCTCTGCACGAGGACGGCCACGGTGATGAAGAACGCCGGCAGCCACAGGGCGCGGCGGTTGTCCGAGCCACCTCCCGCGGCCAGCAACGAGCAGCCGGACACGGCGAGGGCGAACAGATACTCGGTCCAGTGCACCGTGCGGCCGGACAGCATGAGCGCCAGGGGGATGAGCACATCCCCGATACGCGAGGCGATGTTCACCCGGGCGACCGTGAGGTGCCGGAAGCCGTAGGAGAAGGCGAAGGCCACCCCCTGGACGCTCACCGCGAACAGCGCGAGCCGCGCGTTGCCATAGAGCGCCCACCCCGCCCTGTCCGTCATGGGCAGCAGCGGCGTCAGCGCCGCCAGCAAGAGGAACGGGACGAAGTTGTTGGCGAAGTTGAGGACGAGGATGGACTGGCGGCGGAGCCCGTAGCTGAGCCGGTCGAAGACGCTGTTTCCCGACCGCAGCAGGACGGACGTCAGCGAGTAGAGGACGGTTTCCATCGCGTCCGCGCGTCGGCGCTCGGCCCGGGGAAGAGGCGCTCCAGACAGGGCCACAACTGGGGATGACAGGGCTCGTCCAGCAGGCGCCCCAACTCCTCCGGCGCCAGGAACAGGCCCCCGTCCACCTCCCGCTCGGAGAAGCGCAGCGGGCCTTCCATTCGGGCGCGGTAGAGGAAGATGCGCCGGTGGTGCCCATCGTCGAAGACGAACTCCGCCACGGGCACCAGCGGGCCCTCCAGGCCCAGTTCCTCCAGGAGCTCCCGCTGGGCGGCCTCCAGGGGCGCCTCGCCCGCGCTCACGTGGCCACCCGCGGACGTGCACAGGTGGCCGGGCATGAAGGTCATGTGCCGGGAGCGCCGCTGCAGGAAGACCTTGCCGTCGTGCTCCACCATCACATGCACGATGCGATGGGGCAGCTTCTGGCCGTAGATCTGGTCGCGGGGCGCGCTCCCCACCACCTGCCCCTGGGGGTCGATGACGTCAATCAGCTCCATGCCACGGACATCCTATGCGACCAGGGGCTTCCGGCCTTCCGCGGGAATGACCTCGATGCGGTCCCCCACCCACTTCCGGAAGTGTGCGTCCAGGTCGTAGTTCTCTTGCTTCCAACCATCCTGGACGGAGCCCGTCACCAGCGAGCTGAAGAAGAGCTTCTTGCCGGTGACGATCTCCTCGGTGCCCATGATGCCGTCTGGCCAGATGAGGAAGTAGTAGCGGCTGTAGTTGACGGTGCGGTCCGACAAGCGAATCTGCATGTCCGGGTAGCGCACCCGCAGCCGCTCCACGGTCGCGGTGACATGCGACGTCTCCTCCGGCATCAACTCGCCGTAGATGTGATAGGCGCGACCAGCGGAGAGCGTCCAGGAAATGGCCCAGTCGCGGATGCCCCGCTCGTAGATGAACTGGGCCAGCTCCTCGACATGCTGGCTGTTGTGGCGGTTGAGACAGGTCAGGATTCGCGGCGCCACGCCATGGTCCACGCACAGGCCCATGGCCCGGAGCGTCTCCTGATAGGTGTTGCCCTTGGCGTTGCGGCTGGGGCGAATCTCGTTGTTCACCCGCTCGTCCATGGAATCGAGACTGATTTCCACGCGCGTGCAGCGAGACACCGTCTTCATCATCTGCTGCGTCAGGAAGGTGCCGTTGGTGCCGAGGATGGTGGCGACACCATGGTCCGTGAGCTTGTCGATGACGTTCAGCGTGTCTCGGCGCATCAACGGCTCACCGCCGGAGAGAATCTGTCGCATGATTCCCGCACGGATGACTTCGTCGGCCACCTTGAGCTGCTGGGGCGTGGAGAGCCGCTTCGACGGCAGGTCCTCGACGTTCCCGTAGCAGTGGATACACACGAGGTTGCACGGCGCGGTGACGAGCCATCCACAACCGATGGGACTTCGCGGCACAGGCACGCAGCCCTCGAACACCTTCGCCGAGAACTCATCGCGGAGGTTGTCGTAGATGATGGTGCCCCAGCTCTCCTGACGCTCTCTGATGCGTGCGGACATGGCGAGGAATTAAGAACAGCCCCGCAGCCGACAATGGGCCGCAGAGCCTTGGTTGATGAATCTGAGCCGCCCAATCGAAAGACACACCACGCCCAGGAGGACGCCCATGCCGCCTTGGGCACGGGTACCGTCACATCCGCCCGGCAACGCCCCTGAACATCCCGGGGCTCCCCCTCTTGAAATAGAAGAGCCAGCCTACGCTGACGTCACAGAGATGTTACGCGAAATTCATTTTATCCGCAAGAGCGAGTTTTTCTGTTTCTTCACGAAGTACCCGAAGGAGGTTCATTTGCCGCGACATTCTCTTTAACTCACGCCACTGACATCGCGGTGTCGGGCGCCGCCGCGAGCCAGCGCCGGCCCCGCGCTCCGAACGCATCGCTTCCAGGGAGAAGAAGTGAATGCCCCCCTGGCAGCGCAATCACAGACATCCCGAATCCATCAAGACCGGCTCAAGCGCGTGTCAATTCACGAAGACACGGAGCCGAGCACGGATACCCGGGGACTCAATACAAGGTCCCACACTCGGCGATCCGTTGGACTCGGAGCGCGGCGAGCCGCGCCAGGGGCATGGCCACTTCGGCCCCTTCCAGCGCCGCCACTGCTCGAGCCACGGCATCCAGGGTGGACATCCCGGAGGGGTGCGAGGGTTCACGGAGCCGGAGCAGTCCTGGCTCCGGTGGCGGCAGCGCCAGGCGAGGCAGCGTCCGTAGCGCGGCGACCCGTTGTGTCATCCGCCGCGCCTGGGACCAGCTCGCGTCCAGCACCACCAGCTGCCGGGGTGGCGGCGCATCGGGCCGGGGTGGCGGCCCATCGGGATAGAGCAGCCACGTCCCGGGCTCGGAGAGCAGCTCCAGCTCCGCGCTCCCGCTGAGGGAGCCGTGGATGAGGCGCTTCGAGTTCACCAACGCCAGCGCGGCCACGCCTCCGGTGTTGCTCTTCTTCGCGATCTCCATCACGTGCTGCAGGAGGAGGATTCGCGTCCGCGTGTGGACCTGGGGAATCTCGTCACACAGACACAGGTGAAGCGCCAGGTTGCAGCGGGAACAACGCGGGCGACTGGCGAGACGGGAAGACACTGCCCCCCATCTTGGTCCGGCCGTTGGACGAACAGAAGCACTCGTTTCCCTCTGTCTCTCGTGCTGGGATGTTTCGCCATGGGTGATTGGGCGGTGACGACGCACTGGGCCTGGACACGGCCGCGAATGCCTGAAGCCAGGGACTTTCCGAGCGACCGCTGGGCTGCCCGCCTTGGCCGGGTGGGACCGGGGCTCTGGCAGTTGGAAACGCTCCAGAAATACGGCTACTACCGCGCCCCCGAAGGGACGGCCGCCGTGGGGGTTCAAGCTCCCGACGACTACCTGGTGGAATACGGAGGCGGCCCCTTCTCCGCGGCCTGGAACTATCTCGTCGCCACTGAGCCCTCCGACGCAAGCCGCTTCGCGCGAGCCGCGGCGCTGCTGGGTGAAGACGCCTCCCTCCCGCCTGCGGTTCAACACGCGGTGCTGTGTCTGCGCACCCCCATCCGCTTCGAGCGCCCTCTTGCCTCCTGGAGTCTGAGCGAGAGCCATCTGGACTCAGCCCCCGCCGCCCGCGTCGCCGAGGCGCTCATCGCCGGAGGTCCCCCTCCTCGCCGGGGACGGCTGGAATGCGTGGTGGGACTCTTCACTTTCGAGTTCGGCTGGGTCCACACAGGCGTCCTGACACTGTTCATCGACAAGTCGATGGAGCAAAGCGGGGCCGAACTCGAAATGACAGGCCGGTTCAACGCACTCGCTGAGACAAAGGAGATCGGCCCGTTCGCGCACTCCCTGTACATGGAGCGGGCCACACCGGTACCGGCGCCCCTCGCCGCCTGGCCCTTCCCCACGCGGTAACTCGGTCTGCCAATGGCCCTGCGAGCACGATGAGCATCCGCTCGCCGACACTCCCGGTGGTTGTCCGGCCACCTCATTTATAGGAGGCTGCGCCGCAAATGACTCCGGAGCGTCGAAAGTACCTTGTCGTGGGTGGGCTGGCCACGCTGCTGCTCATCCTCGACCAATGGACGAAGGTCCTCGTCCGCGAGCACGTGAAGCCCCTGGGCTACACCGGCATGAGCGTCTTCGGCGACGTCATCCGCTTCCAGTACGTGGAGAACACCGGCATCACCTTCGGCATGTTCCGGTCGCTGCCCTACGCCCAGCTCATCCTCAGCGCGGTGGCCATCCCCGTCTTCCTGCTGGTCATCCACCTGGTCCGCCAGTCGCCCGCGGACCACTACCGGCTGCACGTCGCGCTCGGCCTCGTCGGCGCCGGCGTCGGCAACCTGATTGACCGCGTCCGCCTGGGCAGCGTGACGGACTTCGTCGTCGCTGACTTCGGGTTCTGGCCGGTGAACCCCTGGTATGCCTTCAACGTCGCGGACGCCGCGCTCGTCGTCGGCGCCATCTTGATGGCCTTCGACTCCCGTCGCCCGCAACCGGCCCCTGCGCCCGCTCCCGCCCCGAGTCAGGGCGACTAGCCAGGGCGTGGGCGCGAGCGCGCCCCCTTGGCGTTGGAAGACGGGCCCGCCGCCCTGCCATGCGGGCGACCTGTACCGGTTTGGATCGCCCGCACCATGCGAGCGCGATCCACTCTGGAGCACCGGTGAGCGCGCTCAAAGCCCTCGCCCCTGATTCCGCGCACTTGGAAATGGCACACCCCATGCTCTGAGGCTCCGGGCATGAGGGCGTCCCACGTGGAGGCCCCCCATTCAAGGAGGCTCACGATGGAAGTCCGGTTTCATGGCGTTCGGGGGAGCATCGCGGTGTCGGGCTCGCGCATTGGTGGCAACACGGCCTGCGTGGAGGTGACCAGCCAGGGCCACCGCCTCATCCTGGATGCAGGGACGGGCATCCGCGCACTGGGCGAAATCATGATGCGCGAGGGCGCGCCCCAGAAGGCCACCCTCTTCTTCTCGCATCTGCATTGGGACCACGTGCAGGGCTTCCCCTTCTTCACGCCGGCCTGGCTGCCTACGTCCGAGCTGACGCTCTACGGCCCGGGCGCGAATGGGGCCCAGGCGCTCCAGTCCGAGTTGGCCGCGCAGATGCAGCCGCCCCACTTCCCGGTGCCGCTGAGCACCATGCGCTCGCGGATGGACTTCCGCTCGGCGTTGCATGCCCGGCCCGTGGAGGTGGGCCCCTTCCGCGTCACGCCCATCGACGTGCCGCACCCGCAGGGGTGCCTGGCGTACCGCGTGGAGGCGGATGGCCACTCGTTCGTCTACGCCACGGACGTGGAGGTGCGGGTGCAGGAGCTCGCGCCAGAGGTGGGCCGCCTCTTCGAGGGCGCGGACGTCCTGTGCCTGGATGCGCAATACACGCCGGACGAATACGAGGGCCGCAAGGGCGTGGCGAAGAAGGGCTGGGGCCACTCCACCATGATGGATGCCGCGGGCGTGGCCGGGCTGGTGGGGGCGCGCCGGCTGTGCCTGTTCCACCATGACCCGGCGCACGGCGACGACATGCTCGAGGACATGGCGGAGCAGGCCCGCGCCCTCTTCCCCATCTGCGAGCCCGCACGCGAAGGCCAGCGGCTGGTGCTGGGCCGCGCGGCCTGAGAGGGGCAGTCCCATGCCCGCTGGATGTTATGGTGCGACCTCCGCCTTCGTCCTGCCGCCGTTGCCCGCCATGCCCCAAGCCCCCTCGGACGTCTCCCAGGTCCTCCTCCCCTTCGGAGGACTCGTCGGCAGGGAGGTGGACCTCGACGCGTTCCTCCAGACGCTGATGGACCGCATCGCCATCACCCTGCAAGCGGACCGCGGCACCCTCTGGCTGCTGGACCCGGCCCGCCGCGAGCTGTTCAGCCGCGCCGCGCACCTGCCCGAGGTGTCCCAGATTCGCGTCAAGCTGGGCCAGGGCGTCGCCGGCACCGTCGCCAAGGCGGGGCACGCCATCAACGTGCCGGACCCGCGCGGCGAGCAGCGCTTCTTCGCGGACATCGACCGGATGACGGGCTACCGCACCACCAGCCTGCTCGCCGTGCCACTGCGCGACGGGGACGGCGCCCTCTACGGCGTGCTCCAGGTCCTCAACCGCCGCGGCGCGGACCGCTTCACCGACGACGACACACAGCGGCTCACCGCCATCGCCTCGCAGGTGAGCACCGCCCTCCAGAGCACCAGCCTCTACCAGGAGCTCCAGCGCGCGAAGGACCAGCCCCAGGTACCGGTGGGCTACTTCTTCAACCGCATCATCGGCGAGTCCCCGCAGCTCCAGGCCATCTACCGGCTGGTGCGCAAGGCCGCGCCCACCGACGCGACGGTGCTGCTGCGCGGCGAGAGTGGCAGCGGCAAGGAGCTGTTCGCCCGTGCCGTCCACGTGAATGGCCCCCGCAGGGACCAGCCCTTCATCAAGGTGGACTGCGCGGCGCTGCCCGCCACGCTCATCGAGAACGAGCTCTTCGGCCACGAACGCGGCGCCTTCACTGGCGCGGACCACCGCGTGCCCGGCAAGTTCGAGGCGGCCAGCGGCGGCACGGTGTTCATCGACGAGATTGGCGAGCTGCCCCTGCCGGTGCAGGGCAAGTTGCTGCGGGTCATCCAGGATCGCGAGTTCGAGCGCGTGGGCGGCACCCAGGCCGTGAAGGTGGACGTGCGCATCGTCGCGGCCACCCACCGGGACCTGGCCCGCATGGTGGCCGAGGGCCGCTTCCGTGAGGACCTCTACTACCGCATCAAGGTGGTCGAGGTGGTGCTGCCGCCGCTGCGGGAGCGCGGCGCGGAGGACATCGAGCGGCTCGCCCGCCACTTCGTCGCCGCCGTCGCCCGGAGACATCGGCTGACGCCGCCCCGCCTCAGCGCCGCCGCGGTGGAGCGCCTCAAGCGCTACCGCTGGCCGGGAAACGTGCGGGAGCTGGAGAACTGCATCGAGAGCGCCGTGGTGCTCTGTGAAGGGGAGATTCTCGAAGAGCACCTGCCCCTGCCCGATGTGGACCGGGCCGCCCTGCCGACTCCTGCAGCCACCCAAGGTGTCAACGCGCCGGCTGCGCCCGCGCCCATGGAGGCGGGCCTGCTGCCACTGGCGGAGGTCGAACGCCGCCACATCCTGCGCGTGTTGGACGCCGTGAAGGGCAACCGCACCGCTGCGGCCCGCGTGCTGGAGATTGGCCGCAACACGCTCGCGCGGAAACTCAAGGAGTACGGACTGGGCGACGAGCCCTGACGCACCGCGCGGGGGCGACTTCCACCCCACCCTCCAGGGCATCTGTCCGCTGACCACCGGTCTTTTCCGGTATCCGCCTTGTTCCGAGCTGGGCAACGGCGTACGACGAAGACACCTCCGGCCCACGTGCAGGAGGCTTCAGCCCAGGGGGACGCGCATGAAAGTGGTCAACAAGCTGCTGGAGAAGCTTCCCGACGTCGTGGCGGGCAAGGTGCCCGACGTGAAGCTGCAGGACCAGGACATCAAGGTGCCGCTGGCCCAGGGGACCTTCACGGAAGAGAAAATCCTTCCGCCCAAGCTGGCCATGCACGGCTTCACGCTCTCCTTCGAAGCCACCGGCGAAGCGTCCATCCGGAACTTCAACTCGCTGGGCGACGTGGACGAAAACGGCATCGTCGGCGAGCCAAGCCCGGAGAGCGCCGAGTCAGGGCCCCGGCCCCAGCTGCTGCTGGGCGGTGACATCGGGTGGATGCGCTACCAGGTGTCCGCGCGCGTGAAGGCCGCCGTGAGCGCCAGCCTGTCCTTCCTCGCCTCCGAGAACCAGACGGAGCTGTCCGTCACGCTCAGCGACTACCGCGCGCATCCGCTGGGCCAGAACATGCGCGAGGCCGTGCGCTCCGACCTGTCCGAGCTGCGGCTGATGCAGGCCACCGACCTGGCCAAGCTGGCCACGGGGGACGCGCTGGCGTGGCAGGCCCGCGGCGCGCTCCACACGCGGCTGGAGCTCAACTGGGCGGACATCTTCCCCACCAACCTCAACCGGCTGGGCTTCCTGCGCGGCAACGAGCTGCTCGCGTTGAAGACCAGCGCCAAGGCGGGCCTGTCCGCCCGGGTGTCCCTCACCGACGACTACCAGCTCAGCTTCTCCCGCCCTCGTGCCGGCCGCATCCAGGTCGCCGTGCGCAAGGTGAAGTCCCATGAGCAGGCGCACTCCGCCGGCCTGGGCATCACCGTGGAGCTGCTGGACCCGGCGACGGTGAAGGCCCAGTTGGGCCAGTTGCTGGAAGCGCTGCTGGGGCCCGTCCTTCGCGACCTCGTCAAGAAGGGCACCACCGCGGTGGAAATCATGGACGGCCTGGTGGACAAGGCCAGCAAGGCGAAGCTGGACGACAACCAGAAGAAGGTGCTGGGCCTGGTGCTGGAGCGCCTTGGCATCGACCCGCAGCTGGCAGACCCGGCCAACCTTCCGCAGGCTTGGGCCGACTTCAAGGCCCGCGTCGCAGAGTCGCTGGAGAACGCCGTCCGCACGCAGGTCGCCGAGGGCTTCGAGTACGAATACCTGCGCCTGTCGGAGACCTCCACGCTGCTGGAGGTCGTCGTGGAGGACGTCACCGCGATGCGCTTCCACGAGTCCCTGCTCAAGGGCAACCTGGTGGAGCTGCTGAAGTGGATGAAGAGCCTCCCCGCCCAGCAGAGCGAGTTCGAGCTGCGCAACTACCTGCACGCCACCACGCTCACGCGCCAGCAGGCCTACGGCTTCTCGCTGGGGGTTGGCTCGTTCGAGCTGCTCAAGGCGAAGAACGTCAGCAAGCAGTCCTGGGTGACGCAGGAGAACTTCCAGGGCGCCCGGCGCATGGCGTTCCTCGGACGCCGGGGCTACGAGGACAAACTGCTGGGCACCCGCGGCCAGTGGGTGGTGGACCTGAAGGCGGACATGACGCGCTTCTCCCCCACCCCCGTGGCCTCCGACTTCGGCTACGGCCTGCACCTGATGCTGTGGGGACGGCAGAAGAAGCTGTCGCGCAAGGACCTGCAGCAGGCGGTGGATGACGCCGTCGTCTGGGGCGTGCTGGACGCGAAGGACGCGGCCACCGTCATCAGCGCCATGCAGGAGGACATGGGCAAGCACCCCATCGAAACGCGGCTCGAGCTGAAGATGGCGGATGACTCGTTCCGCGCCCTGGTGCCCCGCATCCAGACGCTGGAGCTGTCCCGCTTCTCACGCGCCCTGGCCCGCGCGCTGCCCTGGAGCGAGCAGCTTCCCCGCGCCTCCGCCGAGTTCCGGCGCGCGGTCTACGCCCCCATCTGGGAGGCCTACCTCCGCGAGGTGCAGGAGCAAGGCAGCCTCATGCTGAATGACTTGTCACCCAGCCGCGCCGCGCAGATCGCCAAGTGGTACTTCCAGAAGGACCCCACGGTGCGCGACCTGGGCAAGGACCTGCAGCTCATCGAAAGCGAGTGGCGCCCGGGTGGCGGCAACTTCAGCTTCGCGGAGGTCATCTCGAAGAACCCCAACACGCTCATGCGGTGCCGGAACTTCGTGAGTGGCATGGTGCGCCTGCGCCGCGCCATTGACGAACGCAAGGCCCCGGACGAGCTGCGCACCGTGTTCGGCGAGCTGGAGGGCATGTGGACCACCGGCTTCCACCTGCGCGCCGCAGGCTCCCTGCTCTCGGACCTGGCGCAGTCCACGCCGCTGGGTCTCGCGGGCGTGGAGCGGACCCTCACCGTGCGGGTGGCGGACAGCGAGGAACAGCTCGTGTTCTCCACCACGCGAGGCACCGGAAGCACCGGAGCCGCCTGAGCGCGTCCCGAGCGGCCTGGGCGTGAGTGCGCTCGGGCCGCGAGCCCCAGCGGCGCATCACGCTCCTGCGCGGCGGTACGGCCCCCGCTGCGCGCCTCACAGCGCCCCTGACAGGACGACGGCGGCTGCCATGGACAACACCCCGGCCGCCGCGAAGTGCCGCCAGGCCCGGCGCGCCAGCATCCCACGGGTGGCCGGAGCCTGGGGGCCCAGCACCAACATCGCGGGGCCTCCATCCCGACCGACTAGGGCGTAGCTCCCCTCGACAGGGCCCCTCCGGAGTTCACCCACCACGAGGCAGGATTCGCCCACCGCGCCCACGCGCTCCCAGGACAGGGCCTCCGGATGCGCCGTCTGATACCAGGACGCGGGCACCGCGCCCGGCAGGTCCTTGCACCGGCGGACCTCCACCGGGGCCATCAGCGACGCGGGCGAAAAGGACACCGAAGCACGGACGCGCTGGCCACGCAGCGCCAGCACCGGCGCATACGCGCGCTCACGCGACAACAGCGGCCCGCGCCGGCCGTCCGCCGCCACCTCGCGCACCTCCGCGTCGAAGAAGACACACGGCACGCCACCGGGCGACGTCAACGTCGACTCCGCGTCCAGGACGCCGTGGTAGACGCCCCAGCCCGGGGACGCACCGGCACGCAGGGCCGCCACCGCTTCATCCAGCGGCACCGGTGCCGAACCCCGCAGCACGTTGGCCCGGGTCCGGGCCCAGGCGCCCCGCAGCGCCAACCCCGCGGCCAGCACCAACAGGGCAGCGCCCATGGCCTTCACGGCCGTCTCCGAGGCCAACACCGCCCCGGCCCCCTGGACGTGCCGCAGCACGACGAGCGACATCCCCGCCAGAAGTCCGAACCACAACAGGGGCACGCGGTAGGGACGGGACGTCACGTCCTTGCGCCCGTAGGCGAAGGCCGCCACCAACAGCCCCAACAGGCACGCCGCGTAGACCGGCGCCAGTGCCATGCGCCACAGCTCCATCCCGTCCCCCTGAAGACTCGGCATGGACGCCCGCGAGGCGGAACATGCCGAGAGCAAGGTGGGGACGGAGCGGCGTCCGCGCAAGCCTTCGCCTGCCGCGCGGACTACTCGGGGCTGGCGGCGACGCGGCGGACGGGCCGGGGCATCAGGTGTCCCCGGACCTTCAAGTCATCGAACGAGCAGGACAGGTTGCGGCAGCCCAGGGCCACCTTGCCCACGCGGTCCTCCAGGCCCACCAGCAGCTTGCGGGCGAAGCGCTCGTTGTTGAGGAACGCCTCCACCAGCACACCCGAGCTGTTCCGGCGCATCTGCAGTCGCACCTGGTAGGGGCCGTGGGCCGGCAGCGGCATCTCGTCCTCGACGAGCGCCTCCGTGTCCTGCGCGCTGTTCCCCACCACCTCGCGCCCGTCCGGCATGAAGTAGCGCCACGACAGCCGCATGCCCACTTCCGGAATGGCGAACGCGGAGACCTGCAAGTCCCTGATGCGGAACGCCAGCTCGCCGTAGTGCTGCGCATCCGCTTCCAGCGCGTACTCCGGCCCCAACTGCGCCACGTCCATCAGCACTTCGGCCGTGAAGTCGTTGGACGAGAAGTAGCGCTGCGCGATGTACGCGCGCGGAATCAGCCGCCGCCCGTTGGTCTCCTTGCCCGCCTGCAAGGCCTGGAGCTCCCCATCCACCAGCCGCCATTGGCCACTGTGGACGTTGACCTCCTCGTTGCCCTCGTCGAAGCCCAGCTCCAGGCGCGAAGTGCCCCCGGCCTTGGCGGGCGCCGCGAAGGAAAGCGATGAGAAGACCTCGCCGTAGGTGTTCGGCGGCAGCACCCGGTTGCCGGGCTTCACCTGGATGCCCTTCGTGCCGATGATGACGCGCTGGTCGTCGCCCAGGTGGAGGCTCACCGGCCCCACGAACCACCGGACCGCGAAGCCCAGCAGCGCCAACCCGCCCACCACCGACAGGCCACCGCGCACGCGCCGCCAGCCCGAACGGAGCTGACGCGACAGCGCGGTCTGCCGCCCCGGCCGTACCGACCGCGCGGCCGCGGGCACCATGCGGCCGTCCAGATCGTTCTGCGGGATGCCCGGCGCGGAGCTGGTGGAAATCATCGCCTCCAGCGCGGCGCACAGCTCGCTGGCCTTCTCGTAGCGCGCGGCCGGGTCCTGCTCCAACAGGCGGTCCACCACCGGGTCCACGCGCGGGTCCAGCCCCGGCACCTTCGAGGAGGGCAGCTTGAAGCGGCCCAGCGGCAGCTCCCCGGTGAGCACCTCGTAGAGGATGACGCCCAGCGAGAAGAGGTCCGCGCGCCCGTCCACGTTCTTCGCGTCGCGGCGCTGCTCGGGAGCCATGTAGTTCAGCGTGCCCATGGCCACCGACGTCGCCGTGAGCTGCAGGCGCGAGTCCGGCGCGCGGATGCCCGCGAGGCCGAAGTCCGCCACCTTCACGTGCCCCCGCCCGTCCAGCAGGATGTTCTCCGGCTTCAGGTCGCGGTGGATGATGCCCTTGTCGTGCGCGCACTCGATGGCGCGCGCCACCGCCAGGAGGAGCTTGATGCCCTTCTCCGGCGTGAGCCCGGCCGACATCGCCTCGCGCAGCGAGCGGCCTTCCACGTACTCCATGACGAAGTAGTAGTGCTCGCCCGCGACGCCCCGGTCGATGATCTGGATGATGTGCGGGTGGTTGAGCGCCGCCAGCGCCGTGGCTTCCTTCTCGAAGCGCGTGACGAACTCCGGGTCCTTCGCCAGCCGCGGCGGCAGCAGCTTCACCGCCACCGTGCGCCCCAGCGACTGCTGCCGCGCGAGCCACACCTCGCCCATGCCGCCGCGCCCGAGCAGCTCCAGCAGCTCCAAGCCCGGCAGGTCCACCTTGCCAGCGCCCACGAAGGTGCTGTTCTCGTGCGCGTTCAGCTCCGAGTGCGCACTGTCCGAGCCCGTCTTCGCGGACGAGCGCACCAACGTCTGCTCCACCGACGCGTCCGAAGCTCCGTTGCTGGAAGGCATGGCCACGCCGCTGGTCCCCGGCGCCGCCACGCCCGGCAGCCCGTTCACGCCGCCGCGAGGCCCGGAGCGCACGGGCTCCGGAGCACGCGAAAGGGAGACGTCGATGCCCGGCTCCGGCTCCGCTTGAGGAACCACCGTCACCACGCCGGAGGTGCCATTGGCCGGAGGGCGCTGCTCCTGGATGCCGCTGCTCGTGGGCACCATCGTGTTGCGCGCCACCTCGGCGGCCACGTCACCCCGGCGGGCCTCGAACCGGATGCCGCAGCGGCACTGGACACGCTGGCCGCTCACGTAGACGCGGATGTCGTGTGGATGGCCGCAGTTGGGGCAGGCCTGCGTCGTCGGGCTCATGCGCGGCGAGAGGTGGAAGCGGCGGTGGTGTATTCCAGCCCGTGGACGCGGTAGGTCGGCACGGCCTTCTCCTTGCCCTTCACCTGGAGGGCCGGCAGCCCCTCCACGTCGAAGCCGGCGCCCGCCCTGCGCACCGTGGACTCGGAGGCCAGCACCTCACCGCTCTTCGCCATGCCACACAGGCGCGAGGCCGTGTTCACCGTGTCGCCAATGGCGGTGAACTCGTGGCGCTCGGCGCTGCCCATGTAGCCGACAACGGCCTGCCCGGTGTTCACCCCGATGCCGACCTCGATGGGCTGCTTGCCCGCGGCCACGCGGCGGCGGTTCAGCTCCTGCACGGCGTCCTGCATCTCCAAGGCAGCCCGAAGCGCGCGGGCGGCATCGTCCGGGTGCGACAGCGGCGGCCCCCAGACGGCCATGACACAGTCCCCAATGAACTTGTCCAGGTTCCCCTCGTGGCGGAACACCACCCCGGCCATGGCGGTGAAGAATGCGTTGAGCATGTCTACCACCTCTTGTGGAGAATCGTTCTCCGAGATGGTGGTGAACCCGCGGATGTCCGCGAAGAGGCAGCTCACCTCCGCCAGCCGGCTCTGCGCCAGGTCTTCCGTCTCACCGGCGATCACCGCGTCGGCGACGGCCTTGGACAGGAAGCGGCTGAGCTCCGCGCGCGTCACGGCCTCGGCGCGAATCTGCTCGGCCAGCGCCGCGTTCTCCAGCGCGATGCTCGCCTGCGAGGCGATGCCGGAGAGGATGGTCAGGTCCTTCTCCGAGAAGGCGTTGATCTGCTGCCGGCTGTCCAGGAAGAGCACCGCCTGAATCTTCCCGTTCACCTTCAGCGGCACCGCCATGGCGGACCGGATGCCCTGCGCGACGATGCTCTCCGCCGCGGAGAAGCGCTCGTCGATGATGGCGTCCGCCGTCAGCACCGCCTTGCCCGTCTCCACCACGCGCTTGAGCACGGTGTCGGACAGCATGACGTTGACGGCCTTGTCGGAGCGGTGGTGCACCGCCGACGGGATGAACTCACCGTCCGCGGCCACCTTCAGGATGACGCCGTGGTCCGCGGCCAGCAGTTGGAAGGCCACCTTGAGGATCTGCTCGAAGAGCCCCGTCTGGCTGCCCTGCAGGCTCACCTGGCGGTGGAACTCATGGGCGATGCGCAGCTTCTCGTAGTCGCGGCGCAGCGCCTCCACGTCCGACACCTGCTCGGCGGGCCGGAAGTTCTGCGGCACCTGGTCCATCTGCGCCAGGAAGGCCGGCATGGAGATGGACTGCGCCACCACCGTCACGCCCGGCGCGGTGGGCGCGTTGGCCTGCGCCACCGGCTCGCCGCTGTGGAAGATGAGCCGCGAGGCGCCCAGGGAGATTTCGTCCCCGTCGCGCAGCTTGAGCTCCTTCACCCGGCGGCCATTCACGAAGGTGCCGTTGGACGAGCCCAGGTCCTTGAGGATGAAGTCCTTGCCCACGCGCTCGATGACCGCGTGTTCCTTGGAGACCTCCCGGTCCACCAGCCGCAACGTGTTGGACGGATGCCGGCCCAGGGACGTCGCCGGCCCCAGGGGAAACTCTCCGAGCGTGCCATCCGCGAAGCGCCCTGTCAGTCGGGGGCCGCGAATCTGCCCGGGTTTGGGAGCGAACGGGACGGGGGACTGGCTCACGCGGAAATCCTCACCGGCCCGGACACTACCAGAGGCCATCGGCACCGGGGAACGCTCGGAAATCACCACTGCACGGCCGAGCAGCGTCCGCCTGGCGGGACGGCTCCTCAGCGACCGGCTGCCGGCTTCCTGTCCGAACCGCCCGCCCGGATGGCCAGGCCCACCGAAGGCATCACGGTAACGCCCCCCAGGTTCCGCTCCATCCCGAAGAGCTGCGGCCTGCTCCGGAAGTAGCCCCCCGTCACCTCGGCGAAGAGGTGGACGTACCGGTAGCCCACGGCGATTCCCAGCGTGGAGCCCACGAAGTGGCTGCCCACCGTCGCGGGAAGCCTCGCGTCGAAGCCCGACACCGGCTTCCCCTGCTGGGAGTAGTCCACCAGCCGCGCGTCCAGCCGGGTGCGGCTGTAGATGTACTTGGGCGCCGCGTAGAGCTTGAAGACGTCCCCCCAGTCCGCACTGAGGTACAGGGGCACCTCCACGTCGTAGCGACTGAAGTCGTTCATCTCCACCACCTCCAGCACGTCCAGGGCCGGGCTGCTGAAGAAGTGCTTGGACACCCCCACCCCCAGGGCCATGTCGAAGGAACTCTGGCCCAGCTCCAGATAGCGGCCCACCTCATCTCCGCCGTGGGCCAGTTGGAACTTCAGGTCCCCGCGCAGGGAGATGCCGCTGTAGCGCAGGCCCACGTCCAGCCGGTCCACCACCCCCACCCGGACCATCAGCTCCGGATTGACGCCCGGCGGGGCCACCATCAGCGCCACGCCCGCCGTCAGCAGCTCCTGCTGGTCCTCCTCGCTCAGCGTGTAGGGGCGGTCATTCACCACCGCGTCCCGGGCCGCCTCCCCCTGCTCGATGCCGGCGTCCACCACCCGGACCAGGGCCCCCAC
>NZ_VHLB01000094.1:0-34978 GCF_006547365.1 Myxococcus sp. AB056
CCCCGGCCCGCCCTTGTCCAGTACGAATACGCGACTGAAGTCCGCGCCCGCGTCCGACGAGTTCCCGGATGACGCCGCGCTCCCGCCGTCCGAGCGGACAGGCACCCAGGAAGTCACCGGCGCGCGGGAGTCCACCGCCACGCGCCTGACGGGCCCGTTGGGGCTGGCGGAGGGGGGCACCCGCACCCTCATCGCGCCACTGGAGGCGGGCGAGCTGCCCAACGTGGCCCAGATCAAGGGCCTGCGGCTGGACCAGATTCTCCTGCTCACCACCGGCGTCCTGGTGGTGCTCATCGTGGGCTTGCTGGCGGCGCTGTCGGTGGCCTCCACCAAGTCCCAGTTCGAGGAGACGGCGCTCGTCTCCAAGGAGCGCATCCAGGAGCAGGCGCGCGAGCTGGGCCAGACGGTGGGGCAGACCATCGCGCTCACCTCCGCCACCAACCTGCGCGACAACAACTACGCCTTCCTCGAAGAGGTGGCGGGCTCCATCGTCAAGACGAACCCCAACATCCTCCGGGTGCAGATTTTCGACCCGGACGGAGTCCGGATGGCGGACAGCGAAGGCGCCAGCGAGGACAAGGAGGACGTCGCGCCGGTCCGCCGCGCCGAGCGCCGGCTGGTGAGCGCCTTCTACCGGGGGCAGCCCATCTCCGAAATCCAGGAGCCCATCGACTACGGCTCCAGCAGCGGCAAGGGGCTGGTCGTCATCAGCTACTCGCTGGGCGGGCTGCAGCAGCAGCTGGCGTCGCTGGAGCAGGACAAGCGCGCCACGGTGCGCGCCACCACGCTGCGCATGCTGGGGCTGGGGCTGGGCTTCGTGGTGCTGGCGGGCGTGCTGGTGGCCTACCAGAGCCGGCGCATCACCCGGCCGCTGGGCATGCTGACCGGCAAGGTGATGCAGCTGGCCGCCGGCAACCTGAGCGCGCGGGCGGGAACGGCGCAGGGCGCGGGCCGCGAGGTGGTGACGCTGGGCGTGGTGTTCAACCACATGGCCGAGCGCATCAAGGTGCTGCTGGAGGACGTGCGGGCCAAGGCGCAGCTGGAGCGCGAAGTGTCGCTCGCGCGCACCGTGCAGGAGACGCTGCTGCCGGGGCGCGAGGGCGTGCAGGTGGGGCCGCTGCGCATCGCCGGCCTGGTCGTCACCGCGGATGCGTGCGGCGGCGACTGGTGGTTCAGGGCGGCCCTGGATGACCGGCGCATCGTCATTGGCATTGGCGACGTGACGGGCCACGGCCTGTCCACGTCGCTGGTGGCCACCAGCGCCACCAGTGGCTTCGCCTCGGCGATGACGCTGCGCGAGCCGTCGCAGGTCAACGCGCAGATGCTCATCACCGCCCTCAACGTGACGCTGGCCAACGTGGGCCGCGGTGAGCACCAGATGTCCAGCGCGCTGGCCGTCATCGACGTGTCCAACGGCTACATCGACTACGCGGCGGGCGCGCACCCCAGTCCGCTGGTGTTCAACAAGCGCAGCGGCCAGATTGCATCGCTGCCCGCGCGCGGCCCCCTGCTGGGCGCCTCCGTCGAATCCCAGTTCACCTCGCGCCAGGCCCAGCTGCGGCCAGGGGACGTGGTGGTCTGGTACACGGACGGCCTCACCGAGGCGCGCGACAACGCGGGCAAGCTCTACGGCACCCAGCGTCTGGCCGCCGCGGTCCAGGCGCACGCCCACCTGTCCGCGGAGGCGCTGCGTGACGCGGTGCTGGCGGACGCTCGAGCCTTCAGCGCCGGCCAGCCGCAGCGGGACGACATCACCGTCGTCGTGGCCGAGTTCAGCCCCGCCGCCTGACTTCCTTCTGGGACTCCACACGCATGCGACGCTCCCCACGACATCCCCGGTCGCGCCGTCTCACACCGGCGCTCGCGCTGCTGACCACCCTGTGCGGCCCGCCCGCGCTGGCCCAGTACCGCCCGCCGCCCATGTCCGAATCCCAGCGGCTGGTGCGGGACGGCGAAGCGGCGCAGGTGGCCGCCAGCGCCGCCAGCGCCTCGGGTGACAAGAAGGAGGCCGAGGAGAAGTACCGCAAGGCCCTGGCCCTCTTCGAACAGGCGCTGACCGCCGAGCCTGGCTCCGTGGCCGCCGCCGCCGGCCTGGGGGCCAGCGCCAACGCGCTCAATGACTGGCAGCGCACCGTGGACCGGGTGCAGCCGGTGCTGACGGCAAACCCCTCGGAGCTGGCCCTGGCCTATCCGGTGAGCGTGGCGTACTTCAAGCTGCGCCGCTTCCCGGAGGCCGTGCCGCTGATGGAGCAGGTGGCCACGGCCGACAAGGCCGAACACCTCATCGTTCATTACTACCTGGCCAGCTACTACCTCTACGTCCAGCAGGGAGACGCGGCGGCCACGCGGCTGAAGCGCTACCTGGCGCTGCGTCCGCAGGCCCTGGCACCCAACGACTTCCAGATTCACGAGCTGCTGGGCCGCGCCCACGTGCTGCGCGGGGATGCCGCGGCGGCGCGCGCGTCCTTCCAGCAGGCGCAGGCGGGCCGGCCAGAGTCGCCGTCGGTGCAGCTGGGCCTGGCGCAGGTGCTGGAGCTGGAGGGCAGGGCGGTGGAGGCGCGCACGCTGCTGGAGGGCGTCACCACGCGCTTCCCGAAGGCGGGCGATGCGCGCGAGAAGCTGGCCCGCCTGTACCTGGGCGCGGGGGACGTCGCGAAGGCGGACACGCAGGCCCAGGCGTTGGTGAAGCTGGGCAGCTCGCCCGCGGCGCACCTGCTGCTGGGTGACGTGCGCTTCGCCCAGAAGAACGCGGCCGCCGCGGAGGCGGAGTACCGCAAGGTGCTCCAGCTCCAGCCGGGCCTGGTGCTGGGGCAGATGGCGGTGGGCAAGGCGCTCCAGGCACAGGGCCGGCACGAGGAGGCCATCCAGTTCCTGGAGGGGGCGGTGCGCGCGGGCGCCAACAGCCTGGAGCTGTGGGCCAACCTGGGCTCGGTGAACCGGCGCGCGGGCCGCTTCCAACGCGCGGTGGAGGTGCACCGGCGCGTGGTGGAGATGGCGCCGCGTCAGGCCCTGGGCTACGTGCTGCTGGGCGCGGACCACTTCGCCACCGGCCAGTGGGACCAGGCCATCGAGGACTACGCCAACGCGTTGCAGGTGGAGCCGGAACACGCCGGGGCGAAGCAGTGGCTGGCCCGGGCCCTGGCGCACCGGGCGCGGGACAGGGCGGGCACGGGACGGCTGGAGGACGCCGTCCGGGATTTGCGCCGCGCGTACGACCTGGACCGGAGCGCGCCCATGGCGCGCCGGCTGGGCGCCGCGCTGCTGGAGACGCGCGCCTACGCGGACGCGCGCAAGGTGATGGAGCAGGGCGTGGTGCTGCCCGGCGCCGCGTGGCGTGACAGCCTGCTGCTGGGGTACGCGCGGTTGGCCACGAACGATGCCCAGGCGGCGCTGGAGGCCTTCAATCGCGCGGCCACCCAGACGGAGGAGCCCGACGAAAAGGCGGAGGCCTCCGTCGGCGCCGCGCTGGCCGAGGTGGAGCTGGGGCAGGTGGACGCGGCGGTGCAGCGCCTCACCGCGGTGGGCCCGTCGCGCGCCGCGGCGCAGGTGGCGGGAGCCAACCTTCCGCGCGTGCTGGTGCGCCGGGCGCTGGTGCGCCTGGAGGCCGGAGACGCCGCCGCCGCCGAGCGGGATTTGGACCTGGTGGACAAGCTGGGCACGGGCAACCGCAAGGAGCTGGTGCGGCTGGCCCAGTTCGTCCGCGGCCTGGCTCGCGCGGAGTCGGGGCGCCACGCGGAGGCGAGCGCGGCCATCACCAAGGCCCTGGCGTCCACGCAGCCCTGGGCCTGGCCCAACACGCGCGCGCTGGCCACCGCCTTCGTGCTCTACAAGAAGGGGCAGGTGCCCGCCGCGCGCAAGCAGCTGACCGCGGCGGCGAAGAAGCCGATGCCCGGACAGCCCAAGTGGCTGACAGCGATGACGGGCGCGCTCCACCGGCGCGAGGCGTCCCAGGCGTACAATGCCGGCAACATGAGGGTGGCGGAGAAGGCCTTCAAGGCCGCGCTCGCCGGCAATCCGGACGACACGCAGGTGCAGCACAACCTGGCCTGCGTCGACTGGCGCAAGGGCCGCACGACAGACGCCGTGGAGACGTGGCGCCGGCTGGAGTCGAGCGTGCCGGTGGCCGCGCTCAACCTGGGCATCGACGCGCAGGAGCGCCGCAAGGACGCGGGTGAGGCCGTGGAGGCCTGGCGCCGCTACCTGGCCGGCGGCAGCGGCCCGCGTATGGCGCAGGTGCGTGAGTGGAAGGAACGCCTGCAGAGTCTGCACGGCCTGGCCGAGCCCGCCTCGGGCGCGCCCGCGGACGCCACCGTGGAGGAGACCCCATGAAGACGTCACCTCGCTTCCTCCTGGCTGGCCTCGTGCTGGCCTGCACCCTGACGGCCAGCTCCGCGCTCGCGGCGCCGAAGAAGGCCACCCTGGGGGTGTTCCTCGCCACCACGCTCGCGGATGG
The DNA here is from genome assembly GCF_006547365.1 of Myxococcus sp. AB056. NCBI lineage: Bacteria > Pseudomonadati > Myxococcota > Myxococcia > Myxococcales > Myxococcaceae > Myxococcus > Myxococcus sp. AB056. The sequence continues at coordinate 4,454 of NZ_VHLB01000094.1, forward strand.
CCAGGAGCGCTTCGAGTACGCGGAGGCCCTGGCCGCCCGGCTGACGGAGACCCTGGACACGCCCGTGGCCGCCAAGAGCTTTGGCCGCTACGAGGACTTCTCCCGCGCGGTGGCGGGCGGGATGGTGGACTTCGCGGTGGTGGATGCGTGGGCCGCGGTGCAGCTGGGCGCGAAGGCGAAGCCGGTGGCCTGGGCCTCACGCGCGGGTGACACGCAGCAGCGCTGGGCCATTGTCGCGTTGCAGCGCGGCGTGGTGAAGGACCTCGCCGGCAAGCGCCTGGCGCACGTGAAGGGCGCGGGCCCGGCGGACCCGAAGTTCGTCACCCACGTCGTGCTCGGTGGCGACCTGGACGCCCAGAAGCACTTCAAGCTGGCCCCCGTGCCGAACGTGGAGTCCGCGCTGAAGATGCTGGAGGCCAAGGGCGCGGAGGCGGCGCTCGTCCCGCTGGCGCACGTGCCCAAGGGCAAGGATGTGCGCGTGCTCTTCCGCAGTGGCCGGGTGCCGGGGGCCGTGCTGGTGGACCTGCGCAACCACGAGGCCGCGCTCACCGGCGCGCTGGGGAAGGTGGGTGCGGTGGCGCCCTTCGATGCCTTCGCGCGGCTCCAGGACAAGGACTTCGACGAGTTCAGCAAGCTCGTCACGCGTGGCCCGCCGCGGCGTCAGCCCGTGCTGGCGGAAGGGGCGGAGCTTCACGTGGAGGCCGAGGTGCTGGTGCGCTCAGAGGAGCTGGGCCCCGCGCTCCCGTCCTTCGTTGGAGACCTCGCCGTCTCCGCGGAACAGCCGGACGACTGAACCTTTCCCGAGTTTCTAGAGAATGAGAGCCAGCGACTTGGCCCGGCGTTGTCTCTGGGGTAGCTTGAAAATGATGGCGTTGGTGTCCAGCCGTGAAACCGCGTTCCCCCGGACGCAAGCGCTGGCGCCGAGCCCGTCTCCGGGTCGTACGTACAGGACCTCGGGTGTCCATGCTCCACCCTTGGATGTGAGAACGATGCACTCGACTCTGTTCGGTGAGCCGCGGCTGGGCGCGGCGAAGGCGGTTGCCGGTCGTCGCGCCCTGCGCGCCGGCCTGCCTCTTTCCATCATGCTGTGCGTGCTGTCCCTCGCCGTCCCTTCGAGCGCGTCAGCGCAGGAGGCCGCGGAGGCAGAGGCTCCCGCCAAGGTGAAACGCCGGAAGCGGGTGGTGAAGCCCGCGGCCTCCGCGCGTCCCGCCGCGAAGACGGCGAAGAAGCCGAAGAAGCCCGTGAAGCCGCCCGTCGAGGACGCGGACGACCCGGAGATTCCCGTCCTGGGTGGCGGGCCTGTCGCGGATGAGCCGTCGCCCGCGAGCGCGCCGGCACCCGTGCCCACGCCGCCCTCCGCCGCGCCCCTGGCGCCGGCCACGCCCCTGACGGCCGAGCCTGCCTCACCGCAGGCGCTGCCGCCGGTCGGCGCGGACTTCAACCCGTCGGACGCGCCGACGCAGCTCCCGCCGGCCACCGCGACGCTGCCCGCGCACCAGCCCGCGCCCGCGTCGAACATCCCCATCAGCGCGCCCTTCGCGGAGCCGACCCTGGATCGCCCCTTGCCGCCGCAGTCCGGGCTCGCGGGCCTGGGGGTGGACCCGCTGGACGGCGCCGACGCGCTGGAGGAGTCCGTCAACCGCGTGCTGAGCGAGGCGGTGGTGACCACCGCCGGCAAGCGCAACCAGCGCATCTCCGACGTGCCCCTCACGGTGTCCTGGATTCCGGCCGACGAGCTGGAAGGCACCGGCCAGTTCACGCTGTGCGAGGCCATCCAGTACTTCCCCGGCATGGAGTGCCGCCGGGGCTCCATGCGCAAGGCGGCGGTGAGCGCGCGCGGCCTGGGCTCCAACTACCTGTCCAACCGCCTGCTGCTGCTCCAGGACGGCCGTCCGCTGACGGACCCTTGGACGGGCCAGTTCTACGCGGACGAGACCACGCCGCTCACCAACCTCAAGCAGGTGGAGGTCATCCGCGGCCCGGGGTCCTCGCTGTACGGCTCCAACGCCTTCAGCGGCGTCATCAACGTCATCCAGCGCCAGCCGTCGGACCTCATCGAGAAGGGCAAGAACGTGGGCGCCGAGGCCCGGGTGCTGGCGGGCCAGGACCAGACGTGGCGTCTGCACGGCACCGTGGCGGGCCGTGGCGGGCCGGTGGAGGCGCTGCTGGGCTACTACGGCTTCGGCTCGGACGGCCCGCAGCTCTTCAACGACCCGCGCGTGGGCCGGGTGGACACCAACCAGGACTCGTTGGTGCACCAGGTCAACGGCAAGGTGCGCATCGGGCCCCTGGCGCTGGACGCGGACTTCACGGACGCGGAGATTGGCCGCCCGGGTGGCACGCACATCTCCACCGTGGGCAACTGCGGCCGCTGCCACTACACGCCGAACGACTCCGAGTCGGTGCAGAACTTCAACGCGTCCGCGCAGGTGGACCAGCAGGTCACCGACAACCTGCGCCTCTTCGGCCAGGCGTACGGCTTCTTCAAGCGCCGCGACGTGCTGATGGAGAACGCCTTCGGCGGCGACCCCACCCGCGCGCTGGGCAAGCGGCGCCGGCTGGGCGGCGAGGCGCGCGCGCTGTGGACGATGGGCGACCTCAACGTCACCTTCGGTGGTGACTTGAAGGCGGACGCCGTCAACGTGCCCAACGTCCTGCCCGAGCTGAGCATGGACGACACGCGGCAGACCATCCTGGGCGGCTTCGTGGACGCGGAATACCGCCTCTTCAACCGGCTGGTGTTCGGCGCGGGTGCCCGTTACGACCGCTACCAGATTCCGGAGCGCGTCTGGCAGAACCGCACGGACCAGGTTTCGCCGCGCGCCAGCGTCGTGTTCCACGCGGTGCCGGAGTTGCTGACGCTGCGCACCAACTACGGCCGCGCCTTCCGGGCGCCCACGTTGGCGGAGTTGGCCATCAACCAGCAGATGTACGCGGCCACACTGGTGGGCAACTCCAACCTTCGCGCGGAGACGCTGGACACCATCGAGGCATCGGTGGATTTCTGGCCCTTCGATCGGAGGGTGCGCCTGACGGGTACGGGCTTCTACAATCTGGCGAAGAACTTCATCAACCAGCAGCTCGTCTTCGGCTCTGTGTCGCAGTTCCAGAACCTGGGCGACGCGCGGGTGGCGGGCTTCGAACTGGAAGCGGCCGCGCAGATTCCGTCCATCAACTCGTCCTTCGACATCGCGTACCAGTTCCTCGACGCCAAGGCGCTGCCGTACGATGACGGCCCCCAGTCGCCGCTGGACTACGCGCCGGCCCATCGCATCTACGCGCGTGGCCGGACCAACATCGGCAAGGTCGCCTTCGTGGAGCTGTACGCGCTGCTGGTGGGCTCACGTTATGACCCGGGCTTCGAGGTGGACGAGACGACGGGCCTGCCCACCACCCGCGTGCAGCTGCCCAGCTACGTCACCGCCAGCGCGCGGGTGGGCTTCAACGTCTACGACGGCATCTCCGTGTCGTTCCTCGGCTCCAACCTCTTCAACGCGAAGTACGAGGAGTCCCACGGTTTCCCAGCACCGCCTCAGTCGTTCTTCAGTGAAGTCAAGGTTCGATACTAGCCCTTGAGTACCGCCCCCCACCTGGAGGCCGGCGGCCTCCTGTTGATCGCAGACGAGACGCTTTCTCCGGCGCTGGTGGAGCAGGCGGCTCCCGTCCTTGCACAGGGCGGCATGGCGCTTTGCCAGGGGCCGGGGTCGCCTTCGGGGCCCCGGCGCCTGGTGCTCTTCGACGGGAAGCTGACGCCCGCGCACGCGGAGGCGCTGCGCGGCGAGCCGCCCGCGCTGCTGCTGGCGACACGGGCCTCCGACGGACGTCCCTCCGCGTGGGAGGCGCGCCTGTTGGGGGACCTGCTTCGCGGCGCGCCGCTGCTACCCGCGGGGGCATCGCGGCACCGGCTTCAGTCGGTGGCGGACATCAACGCCACCGGTGAGGCCGCCGCGCAGGCCGTCACCCAGGCGCGGGGTTCGCGCACGGCGGCGGCGCTGGTGGGCGACGTGGTGCACGAACTGGCGGCCAACGCGATGTGGGACGCGCCGGTGGATGCGCAGGGCCAGCACCGGTACGCGCACCGCCGCTCCGAGGTCCGAGAGGTGGCGCCGGAGGACGCGTGCGAGCTGTCCTTCGTGGTGGAAGAGGGCCGCATGTGGTTGGAAGTCGTGGACCGCTTCGGTGGTCTGCGTCCGGGGCCCTTCGCCCGGGCGCTGGGAGGGTGGGGCGGGCGCGTCCAGGTGGATGCGTCCGGAGGAGGGGCGGGGCTGGGACTGCGGCGCATCCTGGAGCACAGCGATGTGGTGGCCGTCCGTGTGGCCGCTGGCCGTGAGTCACGAGTCCTGTGCGTGGTGGACCTGGGGGAGGCCCGCCGCCGCGCCACACAACCCAAGTCGCTGCTGTTCTGTCTTCAATGAGGTCAGGGCCGGTGGATAGCCAGGTTTCCAACGCCATCATCAGCCGGCTCCGCGTGGGGACGATTACCCACGTCCGGATTTCCGGCGTCATCGACGAAACATTCCCACTGACGTCCGCCAGCCCGGAGATGAGCGGGCTGCTGGTGGTGGACCTGGGGCAGGTGGAGCGCATCAGCTCCTTCGGCGTGCGGCGGTGGATTGAGTTCGCCGCCAAGCTTCCCCAGGGGGCCCTGGGCCTCTACGTGGTCCACGCGCCGCCCGTCATCGTGGACCAGCTCAACATGGTGGAGGGCTTCGCCGGCGTCGCCCGCGTCCTCTCCGTGCTGGCGCCCTACACCTGCCGCGCCTGCAACGAGGACCGGCTGCGGCTGGTGAACCTGCTGGACGAGGCGCAGGTCATCTCCGAGGAACGCGCGCCCGACCATTCCTGCCCCGTGTGTCAGGGGCCGCTGGAGTTCGCGGACCTGCCGGGCGAGTTCTTCGACTACGCGCGGCGGCAGCAGTTCGGTCAGGTGGACCCGGTCGTCATGCGCTACCTGCGCGCCAGCATGCCGGCGGAGCAGCCGGAGCTGTCGCAGCACCTGAAGATCATCCAGGACGACATCACGTACATCACCCTGGCCAGCGCGCTGAAGGGGGACCTCAACGTGCGCCGGCTGGCGTCGGGCCTGGAGGGCCGCGTCGGCTTCGACTTCAGCCACGTCAGCAAGGTGGAGCCGGAGGCCCTGCCGAAGCTGGAGCAGGTGCTGGAGACGGCGGCGCAGGGCGCGCACGTGGTGTTGTGCCGGGTGCCGCCGCCCGCGCTGGCGGTGCTGGCGCGCTCGGCCAAGGTGTTCCCGGTGCGGCTGGCCACGCTGTGGCTGCCGTGTGACTGCCGCAACTGCGGGCAGGTGAGCCACCAGCGCCTCCAGGCCGCGGACTACCTGGCCAGGCTGCGGGCGCAGGCGTCCGGCGTGGAAGTGCCGTGCCCCATCTGCGGCGGCAACGCGCGTGTCCCCCACATGCCCCAGCTCCAGGGGCTGCTGGCGCGGGTGCAGCTGACGGACCGGCCGCTGGAGGACATGGAGGCGCTGGAGACTCGCGCCCTTAGTCAGTACCTCTTCGGCGCCACGAACATCGACCCGGCGGCCCGCCAGGGCGCGTCCACGGACATCTCCAACTCGCTGGGCAGCACCAAGCTGAACATCATCCGGCGGCTGGGGCAGGGCGGCATGGCGGAGGTCTTCCTCGCCAAGCAGGTGGGCGTGAAGGGCTTCGAGAAGTTCCTGGTGATGAAGAAGATTCTCCCGCAGTTCGCGGAGAACCCCGAGTTCGTCGACATGCTCTTCGCGGAGGCCCGCGCCAACGCGCGGCTGACGCACCCGAACGTCGTGCAGACGTTCGACGTGGGCGTGTCTGATGGCGTCGCGTACATCCTCATGGAGTACGTGCGCGGGCCTGACCTGAAGAAGCTGGTCATCGAGCTGCGGCGCAAGGGCCTGGCGCTCCCGCTGGAGCACGCGCTGCGCATCGTCGCGGAGGTGGCCGCGGGCCTTCACTACGCCCATGCCTACGTGGACCCCGCGGGCACGCCGCACCCGGTGGTGCACCGGGACGTCAGCCCGCACAACGTCCTCATCTCGCTGGACGGCGCCATCAAGCTGAGTGACTTCGGCATCGCCAAGGTGGCGGGCGAGGAGCACACGCAGGCGGGCGTGCTGAAGGGGAAGATTTCGTACATCTCCCCGGAGGCCGCGTCCGGGCGCACGCTGGACGCGCGCAACGACGTGTTCGCGTTGGGCGTGGTGCTCTTCGAACTCCTCACCGGCACGCTCCCGTTTCGCAGGGACCACGACGCGGCGACGTTGCAAGCCATCGTCCGGGACCCCGCGCCAGTCCCTTCGCAGCTCAAGCCGAACATCCCGCAGGACGTCTCCGACCTCGTCCTCCGCGCGCTGGTGAAGGACCCGGCGCGCCGCACGCCGTCCGCCGCTGCGCTGCGCGAGGAAATCGAAGCGGTGATGGCGCATCACCGGCTCAACTCGTCGCCCGCGGCGGTGGCCCAGTTCTTCCGGGACACGCTGGGCGACCGGTTGGTGGAGTTCGCGCCGTCCGCCGTCGGCGGGACGGGAAGCCACCCGCGTCCGGTGCCTTCGGGCAGTGGCAGCGGCAACATCGGCAGTGGGGAGATGGCCGCGCCCACGGATGGACGGACGCCCAGCCGGGGCAGTGTGCCCATGGCCGGAAGCCGTCCTGGGATGAGCGGCAGTGGCGGCATTCCTCGCCCGGGCCCACCGGTTCCCCCGCCGCCCCCGCCACGGCCCGTGGGTGTCGCCAGCGCGGCTGTGCGGCCTCCTGCGCCGCCTCCGGCGGACGACTCCTTCCCCGGCATCTCCGTGTCCGAGGACGACGCGAACGACCGCACCGAGGTGGTTCCGCTCAACCTGGGCGCGCCGCCGCCTCGGACGGAAGCGCCGCCTCGGCCCGCTCCCGCGCCGCGTCCCTCTCAGCCACAGCCCGCCATGCCAGCGCCGGCGCCGCGTCCGTCCGGGTCGGTGCCAGGGCTGGGGCACGGGGCTCACGCCAGCGCGGCCCGTCCCGCCCAGCCGCCTCCGCCGCGGCCCGTTGCTCCCGCGAGCCGCGCTCCCGCGCCCGCGCCCGCGGAGAAACCGGCGGACAAGCAGCCCCCTTGGAAGTTGCTGGGCATCGTCGGTGGCGGCGCCCTGGTGCTGGCCGTCGTGGCGGTGGTGATGATGCGCGATGGCGGCTCGGACTTCGTCAACGTGGGGCCCGGGGAGCACGTCTACGTCGGCGGCCTGCGCCACGAGGCGGGGACGGAGGTGCATGACCCGTCGGGTGGCCCGCTGCTCATCTCCACGGCGGTGGAGGGGAAGCTGCGGCGGTTCGGAACCACGCAGCAGCGCGAGGGCATCGACGTGCGCACGCTGGCGGACGCCTCGCCGGAGCCTGGCACCACGGGCCTGCTGAGCGTGACGGGCGCGGCCCCTGGCTGTGAGGTCCACGTCGGTGGCACGTTGCTGCCGGGTGGAACGCCGCTGTTGAAGGCACGAATCGAAGCGGGCCGGGAGCTGGAAGTCCTGGTGCGCTGCCCCAGCGGCGTCAGCAAGCTGTGGGTGATGGCCGTGCCCGGACAGCAAATCGAAGTGAAGTCGCAACCGCGAAACTGAGCGGCGCGCTGCCGGGCGCCGAGCGGCGTCCCGGACGAAGGGTGCGAAACGCATGAAGGGCTGGACCCTCTTCCCTCACCTCGTGGTTCGCACCACGGGTTTTCCCTTCGATTGGCTGGAGCGGCTGGGGTGCCCGGAGGCCGCACGGGCCGCGCGCCAACTGGCCTCGGCGCGGCGGGAGCTGGAGGCGCTGAGAGCCCAGGGCCCTCGGGTGAAGCGGCCATCGCGCGCGGTGCTGTCGGCCCTGAAGGCCGGGCGCCCGGTGGACATCGAGGGGATGGAGTCACCCGAGCTGTTCGCTGAATGGAACGACCGTGCCCGGGCCGCGCAGGAGGCGGAGGCTTCCTTTCATGCGGCGATGAAGCAGGAGTCCCTGGCGGTGGAGGACGCGCTGAGGGCCCTGCGGCAGGAGCCGCGCTTCCTGGAGGCGGTGGCCAGCTCCAGCCCCCCCGTGGCGAGAGACCTGCTGGAGGGGCGAGACGGCGCGCGGTTGCGGCGGCAGGTGGCCAGCTACCTGCAACGCATGTGCGCGAAGAACGAGACGATGGGCTTTTTCGGTCCCATCAACTACGGCCGCGCGGACGCGGCGGCGCCGACGGGGGTGGCGCTGCGTTGGTCCGGGCCGGAGGTGCTCACGGGGCGGAACACCTTCGCGGCGTCGTGGCTGGTGCAGGGGCTGGTTCGCGCCATCGCCTTCGACCCCGAGGTCGCCGCGTGGCTGGTGCTGCGCCGCAAGGCCTTCGCGGAGGTGCCTTCGCGCAAGACGCTGCCCGCGCCGGAGAGCGCGGAGGCGTTGCTGCCCCGGTTGGTGGAGGCGGTGGATGGAACGCGCACGCTCGCGGGGCTCGCATCATCGCTGGGCGTGGCTCCGGGCCTGGCGCGCGAGGCGGCGCGGATGGGCTGCGAGAAGGGCCTGCTGACGCACCAGCTCGAGGTGCCCGCGGCCACGCATCACGCGGTGGACGACCTGGCCGAGCGCGTTGCGGGCCTGCCGTGTTCCGCGGCCCGGCGGCACGTGGAGGGCTTGAGCGCGCTGCTGGCGTTGATGGCCGGGTATGGCGCCGCGGATGCCGCGGGGAAGATGGCGCTCCAGGCCGCCTTCGCGAAGCGCGCGAATGAGCAGTGGGGCGTGGCGCCGCCTTCCGAGCGAGGGCCCACGACGGAGTCGCACAACTTCTACCAGGACCGGTTGGCGCTCCGGGAGGAGTGCGGCGGTGACCTGCGGCTGGAGGCCGGAGGTGAGCGGGCGCGTGAACTGGTGACGCGCCTGGAGCCCGCGCTGGCGTGGATGGGAGCGGCGGCGCGGCGGACCCGGGAGGCCGCTCGCGCCTCCGTGGCGGAGCTGGTGGGGGCGCGCACGGTGCCGTTCTGGAAGGTGGCGGCCGCGTACTCGGACCGGCCGGTGCCGTTGGATGGCTCGGTGGCGGAGGTGCTGGCTGGCGCAGTGGGAGACGCGTCCGCGCGCTGCGCGGACCTGGGCTCGGTGACGCCGCCGTCGCTGGACGGAGACGCGAAGGCGCTTCCGCTCGTCACGTCCATCGACCTGCTCGTGGGGGCCCGAGACGTGGAGGCCTGGAGCCGAGGTGAGTACGAGCTGGTGATGGGCGACGTGCACGACACGGCGCTGGTGTGGGGCTGGGCGCTCCAGTTCCACGAGGCGCGCGGCCGGGTGGAGAGCGCCATGGTGCGGGCGCTCGGCGCCTTGAGCAGGCCGGTGCCCCTGGTGACGGTGTTGGCGTCGCGGCGCACGGGCCTGTTGCCGTCGGAATTCCCAGGGCCCGTGGTGGAGCTGGGCGGTGTCAGTGCCCGCGCCTCCGCGTGGCGGCTGCCGCTGGATGACCTGTTCGTGGAGAGTGATGGAACGCGGGCGCGGCTGGTGTCGAAGCGGCTGGGCTCCGAGGTGTGTCTCTACAACGGTGAGCTGGACAGCCTGGTGCACACCGCCTTCTCCCTGCCGCGCATCCGCCCGCTGCGCGTGTCGCTGGGCGACCACACGCCTCGGTTGACCCTGGGCGGTGTGGTCGTGCAGCGCGAGCAGTGGCGGCTGTCGCAGGCGGAGCGGGAGGCGCTGCTCGCGGGCCGCGATGACTCGGCGAGACTTCGCGCGGCGGTGAGCGTGTGGAGCGAGCGCGGGATGCCGGACTGCGTCTTCGCGAAGTTCAAGGACGAGCGAAAGCCGGTGCTGGTGGACGTGCGCAGCCCGCCGCTGCTCCGCGTCTTCCTCAACCTGCTGGAGCAGAAGGAGGAGGTCCTCCTGTCGGAGATGCTGCCCTCGCCGGACCAACTCTGGCTGCGAAGTGCCTCAGGTGGGCGCCATACGGTGGAACTCCGTTGCACGCTGATGTGGGGCTCGGAGTCCGCTGCCGGAGCGCGGGAATGAGGTTGCTCGTCCTGCCACCTCACCGCGACGTGACGCTCGTCCCCGAGGCGCCGGAAGGGTGGCAGTGCGTCGACGTGGCGCGCGACTTCTGCCGGCGCGTCTTCGCCCACGACGCGGTGGAGGCCGCCGCCGCCGCACGCGAGCGAGCTCCTGCGACCGCGCAGACGATGCGAGAGCTGTTGCTGTTGCGTGCCGCCCAGTCGGTGCATGGCCGCGCGGACTCGAGCGTGAGCACCCGCCTGCGCGCGCTGGGGGCGGTACTCTCCGCCATTTCGGGGCCGCCCAACGGAGTGCACCTCCGGCTGGACGATGTGGAGCTGGAAGGCGGAACGACCGAGCGGAGCGCGGACGTCTTGCGCTCCTTGGGCCAGCTCGCGTCCTATCGGGAGGATCTGACCCTCGCCGCTGCTCGCTTCGCCGGTGCCGAGCGCGTGCGACTCTGGCTCGAACGCGACCTGCAACTGCCCGCTGCGGCCTGGCTAGCGCGGGCCTGTCCGGAGCAGGTGCCGCTCGAAGTCGCGGGGCCGTTCGCCTGGGCGCACAGGGCCGTCCTGGCCCAACTGTCCGTGTTCCAGCGCGCCACCTTCGTGGACGTGGCCCCACTGCGCTGGCGCGTGTCACCCGGATTGGATGAGGCGGTCTCCACGTCACCCGTCTGGCTTTCCGAGGCGATGGAAGTGAGGGCCACCCTTCCGGACACGGTGCGCGCCCTCACAGGAGGCGCGGAGGGGTGGGCGGGGCATGTGTCGCTCGATTCGCTCCTGCATCCGGACGTGCTGGTGGAGAGCGGCTGCAAGGTGGCCGTCGTGGGGTTCTGCGCCGTAGACGACGACGCCTGGCTCGACCCGTTGGGTGCGCGCATCTCCCGAGAGGCGCTGGCTCAGGGCACTCGCCGGCTTCGGGACGCGGGGGTTCACCTCGTGGCGGAGTGGTGGATTGGCGCGCCCGGAGTCGACGAAGCGGACCTCGACGCGACGCTCGCTGTGCTGGACGCGGAACCGGTGTTCGACAAGCTCGCGGGAGTGCGTCCCTTCCACTGGCCTCGGACGCCTCCCGAAAGTGGCCGCCCGCTGCTGTGGCCGGACGTGACAGTCGGCGCGCCTCCCGACGACCGGGACCTCGCGAGGAGCCGGCCCTTCGAGCACGCCCGTTCCATTCCCAGTGCCCGTGTTCCGCAGGTGCTTGCTGGACTCGCGACGCGGCTGCTCGCGCGAGGGCCGCTGAGCCCGGGCCGGGTTGCCGCCGCGTGTCTTCCCGAGGTGTCTCCGCCCCGTGCAACGGACATGAGCGCAGCGGCCATCCAACTCGATGCGGACTGTGCATGGGTCGAGCTCCCGGCGGGCCTGGATGGTGCTCCGAAGCCGTCGTGGTTCGCGGCGAACCTCCGCACGGGCTCGGTGCTCGCGATGGACGCGCGGCTGGCGCCGAAGCTCGCCGGCCTCGTCCGGCCCATGGAAGTGGCCAGCGTGCTGGGGGCCGTTCCCCAGGCGCAGCGGGAGAAGCTGGTGGACACACTGGTGGCCAGGTCAGTGCTGACGAGGGTGAACGGATGAGCGAGCCCTGGACGTTGGGCGAGGTATTCGTGCTGCGGCACGCGGGCTTTCCCTTCGACTGGCTGGAGTCGCTGGGGATGTCCCAGGCGGTGCTGGACGACGTCGCCCGCTTGCTCGAGGCGGAGGACGCGCTCGTGGATGCCGTGCGCGCGGAGAAGGGCGCGTCCGGCGCGCAAGCCCTCCTCGATGCGCTGTCCCAGGGGCGTGAGCCCCGAATCGACGCACGGCTGGGGCCGTCGTGTCAGCACGCATGGGCTCGCTACCAGGAGCGTCGCGAGTCCGTTCAGGCGGGTTACGCCGCGGAACGAAAGACACTGCGACGGCAACTGCGAGAGCGAGCGGCGGAGCCCGCCATCCAGGAGGCCGTGTTCCTCTCCAGCCCGGCGATGTTCGACAACGTCTGGGTGCGCTACCTGCGCGGCGGGGAGCGGCAGGACACGTCCGATGCGCGCCGGGTGGAGCGGCAGGTCTACACCTACCTCCAGCGCTTCTGCGCGAAGAACGAGACCACCAGCTTCTTCGGCCCCATTTCCTACGGCGAGCGAACCACCGATGACGGCTACGACGTGCGCACGGTGCCCAGCGGAAACACGCGCCGCCGCACGTTCTTCTCCTTCTGGGCGGTGACGGAGCTGGCTCGCGCGGTGGGGCGGGAGCGCACGCTGCGCCCGCACCTGCCGCTGCGCCTCAATCCACTCTTCACGGTGACCCCAGGCCGCGCACGCTGCGAGCCGCTGAAGCTGAACGTCGCCTTGTCACCCGAGGCGGAGCGCCTGCTATCCGTGCTGCGCGAGCATCCCACACCCGCCGAGGCGGCCAGGGTGCTTGGCCTCCCCGTCGTGGACGTCGAGCGCCAGGCGCTGCCGCTGGTGAAGACCGCGTTGTTGCTCTGGGGCCTGCCGTTCCGGCCGAACGACTTCAGCACTTTCGAGAGCGTGCGAGACGCGGTGGCGGCGCTCCCCGACCTGGAGGCGCGCACACGCTGGCTGGAGCGGTTTGAGACCCTGGCGCGGCTCAAGGCGGACTTCGAAAGTGGAGACCTGGCCCAGCGGCGCGAGCTGCTGCCGCGCCTGGAGGCCGTCTTCACGGAGGTCACGGGCAAGCCCGCGCGCCGAGGTGACGGACAGGTCTACGCGGACCGGCTCATCCTCTACGAGGAGGCGAGCTCGCCTTTCCGGCTGCGCTTCGGCGCGACCTTCACCGCGGAGCTGGAGGCGGCGCTGACCGGCGCGCTGGAGCTGTCGGCCGCCTATGGCGAGAAGGTGCAACAGGGCTTCCGAGAGCAGGTCCGCGACGCACTGGGCCCGGATGCGGGCCCCATGGACCTGCTGGACTACGCCGTGCGGCTGCGGCCCGATGGCGTCACGGGCAGCCGCTTCTCGCCCGTGCCGCCGGTGATGCTGGAGTCCGAGGCGGGCCGCGCGCGGACGCTGCCCGTGGACTTCCTGGGCACGTCCACGCCGGGTGGGCGCTACGCCTTGCCGGACGTGTGCCTCGCCGCGAAGCCGGACGGAAGCGGCTTCGAGGTGATGCTGGCGCGGGTCCACCACCACCTGCTGCTGTGGAGCTGGCTGAGCGCGTTCCAGCCCGAGCGGGAGCGGTACGCCTCGGTCGCTTCGCGTTGGCTGGAACAGGACGCCGCGGCGCGGGGGCTCGTGGGGCTGGCCATCCGCAGGCGCAACAAGGGCTTCTACGTCTATCCGGGACGGCGGTTGGTGTACTCGGTGTCGGACGTGCTGGACGTGGACGAGGGGGCCCTGACGCCGGGGGATGTGAAGGTCCTTCCCACGCGTGAAGGCCCGGTGTTGGTGGACGGGAAGGGGGAGCGGCTGAGCCTGTACCTGCCGCTCGATGACTTCTCGTCCTATCCACCGTTCGCGGCGCTGGCGCATTCCCAGGTGCTGCACGCGCCGCTGCGGACGCAGGGCAGTCACCTGCCGCGGCTCAGCGTGGGCGGCGCGGTGTACCAGCGCGAGCGCTGGAACCTGGCGGCGGAGCGACTGGGAAGGCCCGCGGGCTTCGAGCTCTTCCTCGCCGTGCAGCGGGAGCGGCGCGCGGGTGGCTGGCCTCGCTTCGTGTTCATGCGCAGCTCGAAGGAGCGCAAGCCGTACCTCATCGACACCGCGAGCCCCTTCGCCGTGGACCTGCTGTCACACCTGGCTCGGGATGCGGAGCGCCTGTCCGTGGAGGAGATGTACCCGGCACCGGAGCAGCTCTGGCTGAAGGACGCGCGGGGCCGCTACACCTGCGAGCTGCGGATGCAGTTCACCCGCTGGAGCGAAGGACCGGCCTGACGCCCTTTGACAACCGGGGCGCATCGGCTACCAGAATGGTCCCTTCCCCGGCCTGGAGATGCTTCCCGCCTTGCCAGGATTTCGGGTCCTTTTGAGGAGACAGTCAATGTCCGGTGAAAACGTCGTCGCTCCCCCCGTCAAGAAGCTGAAGCGGCCGGTGGAGGAGGTTCGCGCGGAGCTGCTGGCCGACGCGGACGTGAAGGAGCAGGCCCGTCTGCTCAAGGTGCCCGTCGAGGAGTACGTCGAGAAAATCATCGACTATGCCCTCAACCCGGAGAAGCCGCCCCAGATCCAGATCGTCCCCGACGAGGAGCTGAAGGCCCAGGACCCCAACGTGCCCACCATCGAGGAGCTTCAGGGGCACCTGCAGGACATCGTCGACGGCCGCGTCGTCATCAGCCGGGCGCATCAGCGGGACGGCTTCAGCGACCAGGATGCGGACGCTCGCTTCAAGTCGGCGCTCGCGTCCGACGCGGCGCAGACGGGCGCTCCCGAAAGCCGCAAGGGGACGTCCGCCAGCGATCTGCACGCCGCGGAGGGCAAGAAGCCCTCCACCGACAAGAATTGATCGGCGGTGGATCAGGCCCGGGGAGCATTTCCCGAAATCCTCGGTGCCTTGCCCCTGCGCTAAGTCCTTGAATTCAAATGGGCTTTTGAGTGGCGTCCGGTTTTTTCGGGTAACAGGGAAACAAATCTGCCCGTCTCCCGACAATTCTTACATCGGACGCACTTGATGGCTGCACCACAGCCATCCTCTCAAGGGGAACTACCATGGGCGGTCTCAAGGGAATCGTTGGCAAGGTGCTGAACGTCGTCAAGCCGTTCGTGTCCGCGGTCAACCCGCTGCTGGGCGCGGCGATGGGCTTCGCCAGCGGCCTCATCCAGGGCAAGAACCCGCTCCAGGCGCTCATGGGCGCGGCGACGGACCTGATTCCGGGTGGCGGCGCCTTCAAGAGCACAGTGGGCAAGTTCGCCAGCAAGTTCCTCATGGACGGCGCGGGCGGCAACAGCCTGCTGAGCGGCGCGCTGAATCTGGCCACGGGCAAGAGCAAGGTCACCGACGTGCTGGGCGACCTGATGAAGAACACGGCGAAGACGGGCCTGAGCCAGCTGGGCATGAAGAACGCGGCCGAGCTGTCCGCGCAGCGCATGTCGCAGTTCCTGGTTTCGTAATAGCATCGCCGGATGACGCCCATCCTCTACGTCCCAGAGCTGCACTTCGCTCAAGTGCAGGAGTGGCTGCAGTTCTGGGGCGATGCCGTCACGCCAGAGACGCTTCCGCAGACGGGCTTCATCATTCCTGGCAAGGCGGCGGGGTTCCTCTACCGGACCGACAGCTCGCTGGCCATGATTGAAACCCTGGTGGCCGCGCCGGGGCTGTCCAAGGAAGAGCGAAGCGCCGCGGTCGACCTCGTGGTGGCTGCCATCACTGAGGAGTCCACGAGGCTCGGGTTTCAATTGCTGGTGGGCTACACCCAGTTGGACGCGGTGGTGAAGCGCGCCGAGCGACACGGCTTCATCTACGTGGATGGTGGCTTTCACGTCATCGCCAAGCGTCTCAGGTGAAATGAAGCCTGGGGCCGACATCTTGATTCTCGGAGCCGGTGTCGTGGGCCTTTCGGCCGCGCGCCGGCTTTCTGCTTTGGGCGCGAGCGTCACGGTGCTGGATGCCGTGGAGCCGGGAGGCCGGGGCTCGCGCGCCGCCGCCGGAGTCGCCATTCCGTCCGTGCGGTTGTTCGATGACCCGGTGATGCTGGCGTTCGCCCGGGCGGGCCGCGGCACGCTGGCGGAGGACCTGGCCTCGCTTCCGGGAGGCGACCAGCTTCGCCGAGGCAACGGCATCCTCCGTGTCGTCGTGGACGCGAAGGCGCGCGATGCGTTGGCGGCGAAAGCAGTGGCGGACGCGGAAGGACTGGGCACCTGGCGGGACGCCGCGAGCCTGGTGGCGCTCGAGCCCGCGCTGGAAGGCACGCCGCTGTTCGGGGCCTTCGAGACGGACCAGGGCCACCTCGTGGACACGGATGGCTACGTCGACGCGCTCCTGAAGGCCGCTGCCCACGTGGGCGTGCGGCTGCGGCTGGGCGTGGCCGCGCGCTCCGTTTCCGAATCCTCCACCGGGGTCGAGGTCCAGACGGAAGGGGAGACGCTCCGGGCGGACCAGTTGCTCGTGTGCGCGGGGCCCTGGTCGGCGGGCGTGGAGGGGTTGCCTTCGCTGCCGTTGAAGCCCTTGCGTGGGCAGATGCTGGTGGTGCACCAGCCGGGATTGCACCTGACGCGCGTCGTCTCGGGGCCCTCGTACCTGGCGCCGTGGCGCTCGGGCGAAATCGTCGTGGGGGCGACGGAGGAGGACGCGGGCTTCGTGGAGCAGGTGACGCCCGCGGGCCTGCTGCACCTCAGTGCCACCGTCGCGAAGCTGGCGCCGCGACTGCGTGACGCCCGGTTCGTCCGCGCATGGGCGGGGCTTCGGGCCGCGACGCCGGATGGCCACCCGTACATCGGCCGTCATCCCGGCACCCGGCGCACCTACGTCGCCACGGGGCTGAGTGGCCAGGGCATCCTGACCGGTGCGTATACCGGTGCCTTGCTCGCGGAGCTCGTGGCGCACGGCCACTGCGCCGCCGCCGAGCCGTTCTCGCCCGCGCGTCTCACCGACGGTTCTCCGCTCGCAACGCGCTGAGCAGGTGCTCGGCGCTCACGGATGCGCTGATGCGCGCCAGCGGGGCGTCAGTACAGGTTCACCGGGTCGAACGGGCGGTTGAGCTTCGTCCGGGCGCGAGGCAGCACTGCGTGTACCGCCTTCGCATCTCCCTGTGCGAGCGCGGCCTTCAGCGCCTCCGTCTGCTTGGGCCACGTCGTGCTCGCCTCAGCGCACCGCACCGCCTCCGACCAGTCCGTGCGCCCTGCCGCCACGGCCTGTCCAGCCAGGCTCTCCGCCGTCTTCAGCGGGTCCCCAATGGCGCGCGCATGCTCCTCCGCGCGAACGAACCAGTCCACGGCGACAGCGGGCTGCTGCTCGTCCAGGAACAAGCGTCCCAGCTCCGCGGCAATCACCTGCCGGTGGAACGAGTCACCCAGCGCATCGGCGTTGGCGAACGCCTCGGTGAAGTGGGCCACCGCCGCGTCACGCTCGCCAGCGGCCAGCTCCAGTCCCGCCAGCCGGTAGCGGTGGTGCTTGGCGAAGTTCACGCCCCAGCTCTCGCTGATCTTCTCGAACCGGCGCCACGTGGAGATGGCATCACCGAATTGCCGCGCCGTCTCCTGCAGGTAGCTGGCGTTGGAGATGAGGTTGATTTTCAGGTGCGTGGCGCTGGCGTCGTGCAGGTCCCCCACGCAGCGCATGGCCTGCTTCTCCTCCACCAGCGCCATGTCCAGCTTGCGCTCCAGGAACCACGTCAGCGCGCAGACATTGCGCAGCCAGCCCTCCTGGAGCGCCCGGTCCGGCGACGTGCTGCGCTCCAGCGCGGCCAGTCCCGCGGCCACCTCCGTCCGCGCGTTGGGAAGCTGTCCGAAGCGCTTCGTCAGGGTGAGCGCGCGGAACATGTGCAGCCGCGCCACCAGCTCGGGCGGAATCCGGCATGCCAGCCCTCGCCCAAAGGCCTCCATCGCCGCGTCGTGCGCGCCGGTGTAGACATGGACCACGCCCATGCTGCGCGCGAACAGGGCCTTCAGCTCCTCGACGTCACCCAGGCTGGCGCGGTCAATCTCGATGGCGGGCGTGGCGAAGCCCGTGTCCAGCGTCTCCCAGGCCTGGACCACGCGAGACGCCAACGTTGCATCCGCGTTCGCTTCCAGCACCGCCAGCCCCTGCTCGGCGGCCAGCATGGCGCCTTCGTAGTTGGTGGTGAAGAAGCAGCTCCGGATGGCGAGGATGGCGGCGGCCACCCGTGTTTCGGGCGCCTGGGCCACGTCTACGGCTACCTGGAGATAGCGCCCCTCCAGGTCCACCGGCGCTTCCTGCGCGCGCGATGACACCGGACCGGGCGTCGGCACGCGGGGCGCACGCATCCGGTCGCACAGCGCATCCAGGTAGGCCTGCCGCCGGGACTCGAAGGACTCCGCGCCATGGGGCCGGCGCACGTTCCACCCGGTGAACAACAGGGTGCCATCCAGCCCTTCCAAGCGGCTCCACTCGGCCGCCCGCATCACCGCGCGCAGGCTCACCAGGTCACATTCACCCGCGCCATGGAGCACCAGGGGCCGGCCGCTGACGCGCAGTGTCTCCACGATGGCCTTCGCGGCCACGTTGAGGACCCAGAACATCTGCTCCGATTCGCGGTGGAGGCGGCGCTCGGAGGGCGTCAGCGCCAGGTCCCCGAGGTCCGGCACGCCGTCGATGGCGCCGGGAAACAGCCGGTTCCATTCGGAGGGATTCGCGCGGGACAGGGTGTGGACGACCTGGGGCGCGGCGGCTTCACACGCGCGAAGGACCTTTCTCAGCCCACCGAACGCGACAGGCAGGGCCACCCCCACGTCTACTTCGATGGCGTGCGAGGGCAGCGCGGCGGGCAGCGACGTCTCCACGGTGACAGCCAGCTCGCGGGGACGCGCGAAGGGGGGACTCACGGGAGGCTCCTCGGAGGGGCGCAAGGTGGGGGTGAGACACAAAAGCTGTCTCACACGCATCTTCACACCCTCTCAGGAACTGAGCAATCTGGCCTGCCCGGAAAATACCAGGTGAAACGTCACTTTCCGGGCGGAGCCGGATGTGTCGGGCCCAGCGCCTGGAGATCCGTTCCCAGCGGAGAACGGGAACGTCAGTCATGCGTGCCGATGTGCTGATCGCCGTGGTGAGCGCAAATCCAGTGGAAGGCGCAGGAGCAGGCCACGGCGCGGGCGCGGGTGCAGCACCGGCCGCCGAAGTGCTCGGGAAGGGCCGTGGCCTCTTCGTCCTCGGGAGGCTCTGGCAGGCACCGGGGCGCCGCGCGGCCGGACTCGGCGGGCTCATTGTCGCAGCAGCCGCGCTCCATGCAGCGGGGGCACAGGGACAGCTCGCAGTGGGCGCACCAGTCGAACACTTCACCGGCGCTTCCGCGGCGCTCACATCCTCCACAACTGTCGAACATGGACGACCTCCAGTCGCATGCCGATGAAGGTAGAGAGGGGGTCTGACAGGTGAAGCGTCCGATCCGTCACGCTCCACGTGTGAAGGCTTCCATCGGTGAACGCCCGGCGGGGGGAATGTGGGGCAATGAACCGTCGTGAGAGGAATACGGCGCGCGGTTGGAACAAGCTGGAGGACGGGCCCGTCATACCGGGGGAAGGAGCAGAGCCCATGCGCAGGCCACGGCGGATCATCGGTGTCTTCGGTTCTGGCAAGGAGGACCACGCGGAGCGGGTCATCCCGCTGGTCCGGTGGATCGCCGAGGCGGGCTTCGACCTGCTCACGGGCGCTGGCAGCGGGGTGATGCGGACGGCGGCGGATGCCTTCGTCCAGGTGGAGTACCGGCACGGCATCTCCATTGGCATCGTCCCAGGCACGGTGGAGGGCGGCGAGTACCGGCCCCGTTCGGGCTACCCCAATCCCAACGTGGAGCTGCCCATCTACACGCATCTGCCGCTCAGCGGAGAGCAGGGGACGGATCCGCTCAGCCGCAATCACATCAACGTGCTCACGCCGCACGCCCTGGTGTCGCTGCCCGGGGGCGCGGGCACGGTGGCCGAGGCGGTCCTGGCCCTGCGTTATGGCAAGCCGGTCATCCTCTACGGGCCGCCGGAGTCGTTCCGGCGCTTCCCTGCGGAGCTGGAGCGGACGGACTCCCTGGAGCGGGTGGCCGAGTTCCTCCGGGCCGCGGTGCGTGATCCGCTCCGCCTGGCCGTGCCGTAGCCGCTGGAAAACGTCTAGGATGATGCACTCGGGGGAACGGGCGGGGACCACCCAGGCAGGGCGGGCCGCGTCGTCTCGAGTGCGCCATCATGATCAGTCCCGACCATCCGCTCGCCAGCTGGTTCCTCGTCATCGCCGGGACGCTCTTCCTGGTCGTCTTCGCGATTCCCCTGCTGCTGATGCCCCTGACGTGGGCGCGCTGGTTCGGGTGGCGGCTGCCGGAGGGGAACAACCACCTCACGGTGTACTTCGGGCGCTGCCTGGGAGCGGTGGCGCTGGCCATCATCCTCACGGCGGCCCGTTTCGTGTCACGGCCAGGCCCCGCCATCTTCGACCTCATCGGCTGGGTGTGTGCGGGAATGGTGGTTGTCCACACCTGGGGCGCGCTGAAGAAGGCGCAGCCGGTGTCGGAGACGGTGGAGATTGGCTTCTATGCGGTGGTAGGCGTGCTGGCCATGTGGATCCGCTTCAACGCCCTGGGCTGAGCGCACGGCCATGTCTCCGGTGGACATCGACCCCATCCTCGCGACGCTGGCGCCCTACATCCCGGGCGCCGTGCTCCGGCGTCTGGAGCGCACGGAGGCGCACGCGCTGCCGCTCGTGGAGCCGGTGCGAGGCGCCATCCTGCTCCTGGACATCGCGGGCTTCACGCCCATCGTCGTCAGCCTGAGCGGCGCCGGGCCCCGGGGCATCGATGCGCTCCAGCGGCTCCTGACGAGCTACTACACGGAGATGATCGACGTCGTGAAGGACCACGGCGGCGACATCTACCAGTTCGCCGGTGACTCCATCCTGGCCTGCTTCGAGGTGGAGCCGGGCGTGGACGCCAGCGGCGCGGTGCAGCGCGCGGCCCGGTGTGCGTTGGACGTCCAGCAGCGGCTGTCCCGCTTCGCGCAGTTGGAGCTGCTGGGCCAGCGCTTCAGCGTGTCGTCGCGCATCGGCATCGGGTTCGGCGAAGCCCACCGGGTGGTGTTGGGCGCCACGGGCATGTGGATGCACCCCGCGCTCATCGGTCAGCCGCTGGCGCAGGCGGTGGCGGCGGAGAAGCGGGCCACGGTGGGGGAGGTGCTGCTCAGCCCGGAGGCGTGGGCCCTGCTGCCGGAGCCGGCCCGTCAAGGCGAGGCCCGCGGCAACGCCTACCGCCTGGCGCCCACCGTGCCGTTGCGCGTGCCTCCAGCGCCCGGCTTCGTGTTGCCCTCCGGGCCGGAGATGGTGGCCCGGTGTTCGCTGCTGCTGCACCCGGTGCTCTTCACGAAAATCACGACGGCGCACCAGGAGTTCAGCGGCGACTTTCGCGACGTCACCTGCTTCTTCCTCCGCTTCGACAGCCAGCGTGCGTCCTCGCGGCCGGAGGACTTCACCCGCGACCTGAACGCCTTCTACGAATACGTCCAGCGCGAGAGCGCGCACCACGGCGGCGTGTTGCTGATGACGGACTTCACCGACAAGGGGAACGTCCTCTACGTCATCTTCGGCGCGCCCACGGCCTTGCAGAGCAAGGAGGTGCTGGCCTGCCGGCTCGCGTGCAAGCTGATGCGGGAGCGGGAGTCCTTCCCCTTCGTCTCATCGCTGCAGATTGGCATCGCCACCGGTCCGGCCTACTTCGGCGACATGGGCTCGCCCTGGCGCAAGGGGTACTCCGCGCTCGGCGAAGTCGTGAACATGGCCGCGCGCCTGATGACGCACGGGCAGGGCAGCGGCATCCACATCGACGCGCAGACGGAGCGCAAGCTGCACCAGGGCGGCTTCGACACCGCGTTCGTGGAGGACGCGCGGCTCAAGGGCGTGTCACGCGCGGTGCCTGTCTACCGGCTGTCGGCGGAGGTGCGCCGCAGCCTGTTCCTCAAGGGCAAGGGCGACATTGTCGGCCGGCAGCGCGAGGTGGAGGCGCTGCGCCAGGACGTCGACGCGTCGCTGGAGGGCCACGGTCGCATCTGCGTGGTGTCGGGCGAGGCGGGCATCGGCAAGTCGCGGCTGGGCGCGAAGGTGGTGGAGGTGGCGGAGACGCGAGGGGCCCACAGCCTCTACGGCATCTGCTACTCGTATGAGATGTTCACGCCCTTCTTCCCGTGGAAGGAGGTGCTGGTCCAACTCTTCGGACTGCATGAAGGCGACGACGTGGAGACGCAGCTGTCCCAGCTGCGCCAGGGCTTCGCGGGCCTGGAGGACACGGGGCCGGAATGGATACCCGTGCTCGCGGGCATCCTGGGGTTGCCCGTGGAGGAGTCACCGCTCACGCGCGACCTGGATGCCCGGCGGAAGAACCAGAAGCTCTTCCAGGTCATCCTCCAGCTCCTGGAGAAGGTGTCGCGCCAGACGCCGGTGCTGCTCTTCTTCGAGGACCTGCACTGGGCCGACAACATCTCCGTCGACCTCATCGAGTACGTCGCCGCGCGGCTGTCTCCGCTGCGGGTGACGCTGCTGGTGACGATGCGGCCGGGCGAGCACCTCAAGAGCCTCAAGGGGCTGCCCGGGCTTCGCTGGTTGGACTTGTCCAGCCTGGATGACGAGGACACGCGGGCGCTGCTGCGGCTGCACCTGCGCATGGAGACGCCGGACACGGCGCTGGAGGACCTGCTGCTGGCCAAGGTGCAGGGCAACCCGTTCTTCACCGAGTCCATCGTCCAGGGCATGGTGGAGAAGGGCTACCTGGGACCGGTGGCGCCGGGCGCGGAGCGGTTGGAGCTCAAGCGCAGCCTGCAGGGGCTGGAGCTGCCGGACTCCATCCAGGACGTGGTGCTGGCGCGCATCGACCTGCTCACGGAGACGGAGAAGCTGGTGGTGCGCGTCGCCTCCGTGGTGGGCCGCATCTTCACGCTGGAGGCGGTGGCCGCGCTGGCGCCCGGTTCGGTGTCCCCGGAGCGGATTCGCGAGGCCATCGACACGCTGACGCGGCTGGGGCTCATCCTCCTGGAGTTGGAGGAGCCCTTCACCTGCATCTTCAAGCACATCGTCATCCGCGACGTGGCGTACACCACGCTGCTGGTGTCCGCGCGCGAGGACCTGCACCGCCGCATGGCGCGCTTCATCGAGGCCCGCGCCGGGGAGAACCCCGTCAAGTCGGCGGGCATCCTGGCCTACCACTCGCTGGCTGGAAACGACGAGGTGAAGGGCCTGGAGTACACGTTGATGGCGGCGCGCAGCGCGCGCGAGCAGTACGCCAACGACGACGCCGTCCATCACTACAACCGGGCCATGGAGATTCTGGGTGGCACCGTGGCGTTGGACCCGGAGGAGGTCCTACGCAAGACGCACGTCGTGATGAAGGAACTGGCGGAGACCCTGCTCAACGCGGGCAACTACGCGGGCGCCATCCTCATGTTCGAGCAGTGTCTGGCGGACGAGGAGCAGGTGCCGCGCCGCGCGGAGATTCACCTGGGCCTGGGCAGGGCCCACCAGGAGAAGGGCGAGTCGAAGCGCGCCATCCAGGAGCTGGAGACGGCGCTGGAACTCATGGGGCGCACGATGCCGCGGAGCATGGCGGCGCTGGTGCTTCGCTCGGTGCTGGCCATGGGGCTGCACCTGCTCTACGGCCTGTTCCCCTGGCTGGTGCGGCCACTGGGCGCGCGGCTGCCGCTTTACCTGAAGCAGCTGTCCACGCTCATCTCGCTCATCAAAATCTACTACTTCGCGGACATCGGGAAGCTCACCTGGGCCACGCTGGTGGCCACGACGATGGCGGAGCGCTCGCGCAGTGAGTACGGCCTGAGCCTGGCGACCAGCTACTACGGCTCGCTGCTGTTCGGCTCGGGGATGGTGGGGCGCTCGGGGCACTGGTGTCAGCGCGCGCTGGAGCATGCGCGGCGCTCCCGGGATACGGCGGCGGAGGGCGTGGCGTTGAGCCGGCTGGCCACGCAGTCCATCTTCACCAACGAGCAGGCCCGCGCCACCGAGTACGGCGAGCAGGCGGTGTCATTGCTGCGGCAGGTGGGGGACATGTGGGAGGTGCAGACGGGCCTGATGATGCTGGCCACCAGTCAGTTCCTGGCCTCGCGCTTCCAGGATGCGGAGCGTGCGTACCTCGAGATGGGCCGCGTGGGCGTGGAGCTCAACGCGCTGATGCACCAGGGCTGGTCCCACGCGTGGGTCCCCATGTGCCGCTACCTGCGGGGCGATGGAGATGTGGGGGAGCTGTGCGCGGAGCTGGAGGAGGGCCTGCGCATCAGTATCGACGTCCAGGACCTGGCCAACCAGTGTGCCAGCCTCAATCACCTGGTCAACGTGGCGGTGCGCGAGCACCAGGTGGAGGAAGCCGCGCTGATGGCGGTGCGCGCCGACGAGGCGCTGTGGCGCTACCACGTGCTGGTGCCCTTCCTCCAGATTGGGCTCGTGGACGCGGCGGAGGGCGCGCTCTTCGCGCTGGAGCAGGGCGCTGTCTCCGTGCCGCGCGAGCAACTGTGGGCCCTCTACCGCCGCTGCGCGCTCAAGGCGCGGGCGTTGGGGGCGCTCTACCCCTACCTGCGCGGCCCGGCCATGCGGGTGATGGCGCGTGCGAAGGCGCTCAAGCGGGGCGCGAAGGCCGCGGAGCCGCTGTTCGACCGCGCGCTCGAGGTGTTGGAAGCCACGCCCAACCGCTGGGAGACGGGCGTGGCCTACCTGGACGCGGCGGCGGCGTTGCCTCACCGGCGCACGGCGTTGCTCGCCCGTGCGCGTGGCATCTTCACCGCCATCGACGCGCAGGCGGAGCTGCGGCGGGTGGCGCGGCTGGAGTCCGGTCCACAGGATACGGCGCCGATGCTGGCGGCGGCGCTCACGTGAGCCGCTGCGGCTGAAGGCCCAGCTGGGCCATCTGCTGCGTGTCCCAGTACTCCAGGGCGTCCTGCCCGGCGATGTAGCGCCGTGCCGTGTTCTTCACCGGGTTGCGGATGCTCACGATTTCGGGCCCGGAGAAGAGGATGGTCTGCTTGTACCGGGGCATGTCGCTCATCGTGAGCTTGGACCAGTAGTGGCGGGCGATGTTGGGCAGGCTGCCGAGCTGCGCGCAGAGCCGGTGGAAGTGCTCCACCACCTCGGATGTGTCCAGGTTCTTGGGACGGTGGCAGAGCGTGTAGCCGTCGTAGTCGCGGCTCAAGGTGCCTGGCAGCAGGCGGTTCTCTTCCTGGAGCTCGCGGAAGAAGGGCGTCTCCGGATAGGGGCAGACGATGCCCAGGAAGGTGACGGAGAAGTACTGGAGGTCGGAGAGGTACTCGGGGAGCTTCTCCAGGTACGCGTTGGTGTCTCCGTCCGAGCCCACGATGAGGCCGAAGGACAACAGGATGCCGGCGGAGAAGACGCGGCGGATGACGGCGTCCACTTCGCTCAGCTTGTTCTGGCCCTTGTTCATGGCCTTGATGGAGTCGGGGTTGAGGGACTCCAGGCCGGTGTAGACGTAGCGGCAGCCCGCCTTGGCCATCAGCTTCACCAGCGACTCATCCTTGAGGACGTTGAAGGTGAGGGCGCAGCCCCATGTCTTCTTGAGCGGGATGAGGGCTTCGCACAGCTCGCGCAGGTATTTCGGTGAGCCACCGAGGTTGTTGTCGAGGAACACGAAGGCGTCATCCATCAGCCCCATGAAGTTGGGGTTCCAGTGCATGTGCTGCTGGATTTCGTCGATGACGTGGGCGACAGGGCGATAGCGGTAGCGCTCGTTGCCGGTGAGGACGCAGAAGTTGCAGGAGAAGGGGCAGCCGCGTGAGGCCTCGATGCCGGGCAGGCGCAGCTTGTTGTGGGTGAAGTCGATGAGGTCGTAGCGGTAGGGCCGGATGGCGGCGGGGCCCAGCGGCGGGCGCTGGTAGCGCGGCTGGAGCTGGCCCTTCTCGAAGTCTTCGATGAGCGCGGGAACGTTGGCCTCGGGCTCGCCGGTGATGACGGCGTCGAAGTACTGCTGGGCGTCGTCCGGGAAGTAGCTGGCATGGCGGCCGCCGGCGACCGTCGTCATGCCTCGCTGGCGGAAGAGGGTGGAGAGCACCTTGGTGTGCTCGTAGAAGGAGTGCAGATAGGAGAAGAAGACGAGGTCCCAGTGGCGGTCCATCGGGATGTCGCGCTCCTTCTCGTTGAAGATCTCCACCTCCGCGTGCGGGGGGCACAGGCCGGCGATGAGCTCCGGCACGGAGGACTGCATGATGGAGGGCTCTTTGAGGCGCAGCCGGGTGGGGTGCGTGTACGTGGCGATGACGGCAATCCGCATGCGATGACGTGGCTCCAAGACGAGGCGGCGTGGCCACGGTGCGGCAAGGAGCACTTGTCACATGGTTCGGCTCCCCCCGGCCTGGCCGTGAAAGCAGAATCCCCCCGTTTCAAGCTTCACGCAAAATGACAGCGGCTTGAAGACGGGGACCGGCGACGCGGGCGATGCAGGAACGTCCACTCCACACCCCGCAACCCGCGCTCAAGCGGAATGGTGAGACGGACCCTCACAAGTTCCAGACTGTCGTGTTTCGCGCGCGATTCATCGTGCAGTCGGCTTCGTCACACCGTGTGCATGGAGTTTCAATGAGTGGGTCATTATCTAGTCAGGGTTGGCTTGCGCCCCCCGGCGCGCACCGGTTCTTCCCGCCCCCTCATCCGCCGAGCGCCCTCCCATGACTGTCAGCACCTGGAACATCGACGCTTCCCACTCGTCCGTCCTCTTCGTCGCGCGCCACATGGTGGTGGCACGTGTCCACGGTCGCTTCGAGCGTTTCTCCGGAATCCTCCGTGTGAACCCCGAGCAGCCCACTCAGGGTGAAGTCGAGATGTCCGTGGAAACGGCGAGCATCTACACGGGCTCGTCAGACCGGGACGCGCACCTGCGTTCACCGGACTTCCTCGACGCCGACGCGGCGCCCAAGCTCACCTTTCGCAGTACCAGGATTGAACCCGCGGGTGGTGCCAGCTTCCGGCTCCTGGGCGACCTCACCATCCGCAACGTCACGCAGCCGGTGGCCTTCGACGCCCGGCACATCGGCACGTCGAAGGACCCGTGGGGCAACTCGCGGCTCATCTACTCGGCGCGCACCACCGTCAACCGCACCGATTACGGCATCCGCTGGAACAAGACGCTCGACAACGGCGGCTGGCTCGTCAGCGAGAAAATCGATCTCGAGCTCGACATCCAGGCCATTCCCGCGACGGCCTGAGCCGGCCTCAGGGCGCGGGCAGGAAGTCCGCGTACACGGCGGCGTGGTCCGACCCGCCATAGCCGCCCCGTGGGTCCCTCGCCGTGCGGAACGAGCCGGGCACATACGAGCCCCCGCCGCGCGCCAGGTACAGGTGGTCAATGGCCTGGCGGTCGCCGTGGTAGGTGTACGTCCACGTCTCGCTGACCGGCCGGTCGCTGGAGACGCGCAGCAGCGCGTCGTCGCGCTCCAGCGCGGTGATGGGCTCCGAGCCCGGTACGTCGTTGAGGTCTCCCCCGAGGACGACCAGCGCGTCTGGAGCCGCCTGGGCCGCGCCCGCGACGATGTCCCGCGTCGCCACGGCCTCGGCGAAGCGGCGCCCGGCGTCGTCGTTGGACTTGGAGCGGAAGTGCGCGGAGAAGACGATGACCTTCTTCCCGTCCACGTCCAGGTGGACCTCCAGCAACTCGCGGGAGAACCGGGTGGCGGAGCCATCCGGGCGCCACAGCGTGCGGTCCCGATGCCCGCGGACGTCGGTGATGGGGTGAACGGAGAGGACGGCCACGTCCACGGACGCCGCGGCGCCCGTCTCGCCCAGCTCCGAATAGCCGAAGCGGGGGAGCCGTGACGTGAGCGCGTCGAGCGAGGCCTGGGTTTCCACCTCCGCCAACAGCACCACGTCGGCGTTCAGTCGCGAGATGGCGGACGCGAGCCGGTCCGCCTGGAGACCGAACTCGGAGGGGGTGGGCAGCGCCTCATAGTTGCTGCCGCCGCACGCATCGGAGTCGCACACCGTGTCAAAGAGCCGCTGCACGTTGAAGGCCGCGATGCGCACGCTGCCTTCGAGCGCGGTGTCGGGCGGCTGCTGCGGTCCACAGTCAGCCCCGACACACGGCTCATTCGGCCCCGGTGATGTTTCACGCCCCTCGCAGGCGGACAGCGACAAGAGGGCGGCCAGCAGGGCCGCGGCGCGGAGGCGCTTGCGGTCCCTCGACGCGGAGGGAAGGGGGCGTGACATGGGGCCGTGAGCCTACCCCAGCGCGGCCCGGGCGCGGGCAGGCAGGCGGGGCACAGTGTCACTAGGAGGCATCCTAATCTCACGCGCATTGCCTACTGCTGGGCGTTACGGCATGAGAACGCACGGCGGTGGGTTTCGAGATTACCGTACGGACAGTTTGTGCGGAGGGGAGTGCGCGGCATGGTGGTCGAGATTCTGATCGGCGCAGCGGTGATGACGCTCATCACCGTGATCTTCACGGGGCCCGGCATGTGGAGCTCCACCTGGGGCTATCGGAAGAAGGAGGGACAGGACGCGTCGAGGTCCCCCGGCGAGAAGAACAAGACGCCGTAGTCTCCCGCGCCCGGCGTCACTGGCAGATGCCGGGGCAGTCCGTTGCTCCTGAGCCAGGCGAGCAGGCATCCAGCGGGTCGTCCACGCAGCGTGTCCCCGTGGACACGCAATCGCCATGGAACGCACCGCAGCATTCGACGTACCCCTGAGGCACGTCGCACGGCGTCGCGAAGCTCCGGCACTCGGCGCCGCCCGAGGCAGGCCGAGCGAACACCCGCACCTGTGCGCAGGCATCGCCGTCATCGTCGGAGGTTCCGCTGCAAGCCGTGAGGAGCAGCGGGGCCAGGACCGCGAGCGCGGCCTTCATGTGTCGGTTCATGTCCGCTTTCTGGCCAGGGCTGGCCCGCGCGTCCAGTCCCCCCGCACCCAAGGTGTCAGGAGGATGAAACGCGAGGCGCGTATCACTCCACCAGCAGCCGCTTCACCGGTGCGGGGTCCACCGCGACCATCAGCGGCCGGGTGAAGTTGCTGAACGACACCAGTGCCTGACCGGGGGCCAACCGCGACACCCGGTTCCAGAGGCTCTCGTCGATGCTGCCCGCGGTTTTCTGCATGCGCGAGATGACAGAGCTGTCGGCGATCTTGTGGATGACGAAGTTGTTGATGAGGCCCAGCACCTCGTTGGGCAGGTGCTGCGGAAGCTGGGTGACGAAGACGAGCCCCATCCAGCGCTTGCGGCCCCGCTTGGCAATCTTCGCCACCTGCTCGAAGAGCACGGGCATCTGGGCAATGCGGTTCGCGGAGAGGAATTCGTGGGCCTCTTCGATGATGATGAGGACCGGCGTGACGGATTGGTCCTTCGCGTTGGCCCGCTCGTAGCGTCGCTCCTGCGCTTCCTGGAGGCCCCGCAGGATGTCTGCGATGACCAGGTTGTTGAGCTGCGGTGAGTCCGTGTCCGACAGGTCGATGACGGAGACGCGCCCGGGCGTGAGCATGGACTCATAGGCGACGCCTTGCTCGTTGCCCACGTCGAAGATGCCCAGGCGCCGCAGCCGGTGGAGCTTGCTGGCCAGGGCCTTCCAGCTGATTTCGTGCCGGCTGCTCTGGGCCATGACGCGCGCCATGACCCGGCCGAAGTTGCTCCTGAACTCTGTGCGCAGCATCAGTCCGCGCGATGGCGCCTTGGCCGTGACGTCCGGGTCGGCCTCTGCTTCGTCGTTCTCTTCGAGCAGGGACGCCTGCTTCCGAGGGGTGGCGCGTGACTTGCCACGCGTCTCCGATTTGCCTTCGTCACTGAGGCTGTAGATGTACGCGCTGACCACGTCCAGCACGTGGTCGATGGTCATGTGCGGAAAGCCCGTGGACAGTTCGTCCACGTCGAGGACCTGGCGGCGCTCTTCTTCCGTCTGCGGGTAGATGTTGAAGTCTTCGAGCAAGAGCTTGGTGACGTCGTACGCCTTGAGGAACCGCTCCTGCTGTGCGTCCGACATGTCGAGAATCTCCGCGAGCGCGTACGGAGACAGGCTGGAGAACTTGAGCGAGAACGCGTGCTTGTTCCGGTGTCGCGGATTGAGGCTGTCGCGCCCGGTGAGGTGGTGGATGTGCAAGTCCTTGACGCCCTGCGGACGCTGGCCTCGCCGTTTGAGCGCCTCGAGCATGGCGGCATGGTCGGTGGGCTGGTCCACGTGCGTGTATTCACCCTCCACGTCGAAGACGATGGTCGCGATGCCATCCGCTTGGGCTCGGTGGATGAGCGTGGCCACCGTGGTGGACTTGCCGCCGCCCGTTGTTCCGATGATGCCCGTGTGGCGTGGGAGGATGGATTTGTCCCGGGGATTGAGCCGGGCCTCCATCTTCTCGTACCCGACCACCAGCCCCAGGCACATGTCGCCGCCGACGCCCAGCACGCGAGCGCTCTCCGCCTCGTCGAGCAGGTAGACGGGGCTCTGCGGCCGGGGCCGGAAGCGGGGAGGCTTCAGCGTGCCTTCGACTTCCTCTCCGACAATCTCAATCTCCGCGCGCCCGTGATAGTCGAATGTGTACGCCAGCTTCTTGCCGTGGGTGACCACGCCAATGGCCATGGTGGAGTTGGCGGGCACCGCGTTCGGTTCCGCGAAGGGACCCCGCACGACGACGCCCAGGTAGGCGCGGTTGTCCTCCCTCGACCTCACCCGGACCAGCGTCTGGGACGCGAGCAGGTGCAAATCCTCACGCGTGAGCAGCACGGTGATGAGGTTGTCCTGGCTGGAGGTGACGTCGAAGTGGGTGAATCCCACCGCCGCTGCCAGCTCGGGATCCACCTGGGGACCGGTATGGGCCTGGTTCCTGAGTTCGTCGAGCTCGTTCAGCGTCTTGGGTGGGGTCGGTCGAACGACCGCACCGTCAGGCTCCCGCGGAGGCACGGGCCCAGGGGCCTTGCCATTCATGACGGGGGCTGCCGCCGGGGGGGCGGCGCGGTGCTGACCATTCTTCTCGGGCGGCGGCCGGCCAGGGCCCACGCCTGGCATGGGGACGGGGCGTGGGGG
>NZ_VHLB01000095.1:0-34161 GCF_006547365.1 Myxococcus sp. AB056
GCCTGGGGGGGGCCGGAAACGGGGGCGCAGGGACCGGCGCCGTGAGCCTCCTGACTCACCAGGAGCCCCCGCGAGCGCCACGCCGGGCGGCTTGACGCCTCCGGATGGCCGGGAGACCTTCCCGGCCCCCATGAGACTCGCTCCGTCTTCCGAGCCCGGTCGTCCCTCGGAGCCGCCCCCCGCAGTCACCACCGAGCTGCCTGCTCACGCCGCCGACGAAGTCGGCCTGTCCGCCGAGGCCCGGTTGTGTGTGCTGCAGGAGATGATGGGCGAGGCCTTCTTCACGCTCGACGCCCACGGCCGTGTCCGCGAGCTGAACACGCACGCCGCCGCCCTGTTGGGTGTGTCGGCCGAGCAGGTGCGCGGCCAGGAGCCCTGGCTTGCGCAGCCCGAGCTTTCGGGCACGGTGCTGCACGAACGGCTGATGACGGCACTGACCACGCGCGAGGGCGGCCGCTTCCTGGCGGAGCTGCCTTCGCGGACCTGGCTGGAGGTGACGGTCCGCGTGGTGGGTGACGAGACGTGGGTGCTGGCCACGGACATCACCCAGCGCCAGCACGCGGAGAACGAAGTGGCGCGCACCGAGGAGCGCTTCCGCCAGTTGGGCGAGCGCTTCCAGGTGGCGCTCGACTCCGCGCAGATGGCCGTCTGGGAGACGAACCTCGTCACCGGCCAGGTGTTCCGCTCCGAGGCGCATGACCGGCTCTACGGCTACGCACAGCCGCAGGCGGAGTGGACGCACGAGAAGTTCCTCGCCTCCATCCATCCGGAGGACCGCGGGGAGGTGGAGGCCCAGGTCGCCGCGCTCTTCACCCGGCACGTGGACGCCTATACGTCCACCTTCCGCACCTGCTGGCCGGACGGGAGCTGGCACTGGCTCACCAGCCGGGCGACGGTGATTCGCGATGCCACGGGCAACGTCGTGGTGGTGCGCGGGGCCATCCTGGACATCACCGCGCTGAAGGAGACGGAGGCCGCGCTGCAACAGGCGGTGCGCACGCGGGACGACTTCCTCTCCATGGCCAGCCACGAGCTGCGCACGCCGCTGACGTCCCTGCGCCTCCAGTTGCAGTTGCTGCGGCGCCTGGGCGCCTCCACGCCTGGCGCGACGCTCGGCTCGGAGAAGGTCGCCGCGAAGCTGGATAACACGGAGCGCCAGTTGCGCAGGCTGGGCGCGCTGGTGGACAACCTGCTGGACGTCAGCCGCATCCAGACGGGGAAGCTGGACTTCCAGTTCGCCGATGGAGACCTGGCAAGCGTGGTGTCGGACGTCGTCTCCCGCTTCGCCGAGGAGGCCCGCCTGGCGGGCGTGCGCCTGGACTCGCACGTGGACGCGCCGGCCCCGTGCCGCTTCGACCGGCTGCGCATGGAGCAGGTGGTGAGCAACCTGCTCACCAACGCCTTCCGCTACGGCACGGGCAAGCCGGTGAAGGTGTCGCTGACACACGCCCCCGACAGGCTCCGGCTGGTGGTGCAGGACAGCGGGCCGGGCATTCCCGCCTCGGACCGGGATCGCGTCTTCGAGCGCTTCACCCAGGGCGACAACGCCCAGCGGCGCGGCGGCCTGGGGCTGGGGCTCCACATCGTCCGGCAAATCATCGACGCGCACGGCGGCCGCGTCCACGTGGAGGAAGCGCCTGGAGGCGGCGCCGCCTTCGTGGTGGATTTGCCACGGTAGGGCAGGCGCCCCCCGTTCCGCGGGGCAGGCACGACATCCACTTGTGGACACATGCGGGGCGCGGCCCACGGGGTGACACCCAGCCCTTCCTCCGATTTCTTACACCCTGACGCTTTTCGGGAAGGACTTGGCGTCATCAGTGAATCGGGGTTCGCCGAACATGTGCAATATGCCGTCCCGGTTCGGCGTCCAAGCGGGCGTGGGTGGGTTGCTCGTCATGGCCGCGGCGGTCGTTCCGTCAGGAGGCGCTCCGATGTGGATTGAGAGCATCATCATGCCGCGCGAGGACGACTCGGAGCCCTACGTCCCGGCGCCACAGCGGGACCGGCGCAGCGGGCTCGCGGCGGCGTTGGAGGAGAGCCGCAAGCTGCGCGACAGGGTGCAGCGCTTCGTGAGCGCCCACGACTTGTCGGACGGCGTGAGGTGGCTCAGCGAGCCCGGCCTCCTGCCCGTCATCACCATCCACTGCACGGACTTCGCGCTGGCGAAGCTGCGCGAAGCCGCGGACTTCGTGGTGGGCTGCGCGGCGCCCATCGACGTCTACCCCGCGCTGGTCGGCGCGCAGGGCCAGGTGGCTCCCGAGGCCCTGCTCACCTCAGCCGTGCCCCAAATGCAGCGCCGCATGTAGGGCCGCATCACGGCGTGGGGATGCGCCGGTAGCGCGCCACGCACAGTTGGTAGATGGCATAGGCCACCAGCCCCAACGCCACCAGACCCAGAAGCCAGGGTCCGAAGGGCTGGCGCGCCAACGTGCCCAGCGCTTCACCCAGGCCGCCCGCCTCTCCCGGGTCCGCGCGCAGCGCCGCCTGGATGAAGAACCAACCCACCAGCAGGAACACCACGCCGCGTGCCGCGACACCGGCCTTGCAGATGCGCTCCACCCAGGTCCGCTGGCGCGCGGCCAGTCCGGACAGGCTCAGCTCCTCCAACATGTGTCCCTTCCAGGACTGGTAGAGCTGGTACCCGGCGAACGCCATCACCGACAGGCCCACCATGACGACCAGTACCTGGCCAAAGGGCTGGGACAACAGCTTGGCGGTGAGCCCCTGGTTGCCGCCGCCACCACCGCCACCTCGGCCGCGAAGGAGGTTGAAGGCCGTGAGCGCGAGGCTGGCGTGAATCACGCCGCTGCCCGCCATGCCCACGCGCGCCGCGATGCCCTTTGCGGAGCGGCCTTTGTCTTCCAAGTCCCAGGCGGCCTGGGCGAAGCGCCACAGCGCGAAGGCGACGAGTCCCACCCCCAGCAGCGCCAGCAGCACCGAGCCGAAGGGCTGGCGCGCCACCTCCTCCACGGCGCCATGGGTGTCCGTCGCCTGGCCTCCTTCACCCGCGGCCAGCATCAACGCCAGCACCCCAATCACCGCGTACACCGCCGCGCGCGCGGCGTAGCCCACGCGAGCCGCCCATTCCACACCGCTCCGGCTCGCGCCCTGCCCCGCCCGAGCCACCCGATGGAGGTCGGGCCGGCGCAATGTCCCCGTCGCCATGTGTCCTCGTTCCTTTCCGGCGCCACCGCCATGTCCGAGCAGGAACGATGCACATGGACACGCCGCGCCCCAACGGACGCTCGCCTGGCCGCTCGCCCGGGCCTCCGGGGTGGCTTTCCCGCTTCAACCGTAGCGCTGGCGAAGCAAGCCCCGTGTCCCGAATCCCAACACCGTCCAGGCCACACAAACACTGCCCTCACTACAATCAGACGCTCAACACCTCCCAGGCGTCGTGTCCCCGCTGGCACGATGGCATCGCCATCTCCCATCCCATCAGCCGAGGAGGTATAGCGGTCTCACGTGGGCGCTTGCGCCCCCATTCCATGGAGGGCACGTCACTCGCATGCGGCTCATCATCACGTTCCTGCTGGGTGTGGTCTGCGGCGGCATCGGCGTCTGGCAAATCAAGCCAGATGCGACTCCATCTCCCGTGGAGAACCCAGCACCACTGAATGCTGTCGCCACCAGGCAGTCACCCACTCCAGGCCCATCCACTCCCGCCGTCCGGAGCAAGGCCCCTCACCCGCCTTCGCCCGTCACTCCAGCACCGCCCCCACCCCACGCCGCGCCTGGAGCGACGGCCCAGCTCGAATCAGAAAGGCAGGCACAGGTCGCCAGCCTGGAGGAGAAGCTCCGGATGGAGCGAGAACTCCGAACACTCGACCAAGGCGAACCGGTGCCCGTCCCCGCTTCCCTCGACGCGAGATTCCAGGAAGCAGCACTGGTGGAGTCCATCGGAAAAGCGCTCGCCCAGGCTGGATTCGAAGATGCCTCTGTCTCCAGCATCGACTGCACCGAATATCCCTGCATCGTGTATGGCGAGGGAATGGGGGCGCGTGATGACTTCGAGCGGCTCTCGGTAACGAGCGCGTTTTCAGACTATCGCACCGACCGGCAACAAGCATTCGGGTGGCGGATTGGGGGAACCGGTGCGCCAGAGAAGCGATACTTCGGGTTGGCGCTGTACTCGCGCGACGAATCGCCCGAGCGCCAGGAAGCGCTCAATCAACGCATCCAATACCGCAGCCGGCAGATGCAGCAGACCCTCCCGCGTCCGTGAATTGACGACGAGCGTCCCTCGCCAATCTCGCAGCATTGAAACGCACAGCCAGACAGCCCGTCCTGAGGGCCGCATGGCCGTGCCCGTTCCTCTTGCCACGAAACTTCGTGCGGACGCCCTAGTCGCAGCCGACGCGCTGCGTGCTCACCACGACGTTGTCAATCCACGTCTCGGAGCCGGACGCTCCCAGCGGGTGGACGAAGCCGTAGCCC
Organism: Myxococcus sp. AB056; assembly: GCF_006547365.1. Lineage (NCBI taxonomy): Bacteria > Pseudomonadati > Myxococcota > Myxococcia > Myxococcales > Myxococcaceae > Myxococcus > Myxococcus sp. AB056. The sequence continues at coordinate 4,438 of NZ_VHLB01000095.1, forward strand.
ACGGAGAAGTTGTTGAAGGCGCGCATGCCGATGTTGGTGAAGTCGTGCGCCAGCGTGCCGTCCACATAGACGCGGGTGTTGCCGTGCGTGCTCGACGGGCTGTCGCGGCGGACCTCCCACTCCAGGCACACCCAGCGCCCCGCCTCCATGCCCAGCCGGACGGGCTCGGGCTGGCGGTTCCATCCCTGCCCTTCGCGGAAGGACCAGTCATCCAGCGCGAAGCCGCTGTCCTGCATGACCTGGAGTTCGAAGCCACCAAAGTCCGCGCCGAAGTTGGACAGCACGAAGAAGGTGCCCATCTGCCCGAACACTCCCGGCAGCGAGCGCATGTAGACGTGCGCGCGCACGAAGAGCCGGGTCTCGAAAGCCGGGATGCTCTTCTGCCACTGCGCGATGGCCTTGCCAGGACGCTGCCGCTCGTCGTGTCCATCCTCGGTGAGGACGTGCAGCGCGCCCGGGCCGTTGCGCGTCCGCGTGCTGTCCACCTGGAGGGAGGCGTTCTCCGCGCTGGCGCTCCAGCCGTTGGTGTCGTTGCCGCTGTCGAACAACTCGCAGAGCAGCGCGTTGGAAGGACAGGTCCCGGGCTCGGTGCTGGGCCCCGGGTTGTCGTCGCCCGCGTCCGTGCCGGAATCCGTTCCCGCGTGGGTGCCCGCATCGGTGCCGGCGTCATTGCCAGGAGGTGGGTCGTCACCATCGTCCGAGCACGCCGGCAGCACGCCCAGGGACAGGACCGCGAGGGGGAGCAGGAAAGACTGCTTGAGACGCATAGGTTCAGGTATCCGGACAGGCCCGCGGGGCCGGGCATGCGCTGAGGGGACGCGGTCGGCGGGCTCCCCGGACCGGTGCCGACCGTCACGAATCCCTATCACTCGCAGTGCCTGCGGGTCACCTGGGCTGGGCCGACCCAGGGGGCAGCCCGACCTGCATCCGAATTCATGGCGAACGGCGCCGGAGTCGTGCAGGAATCTGCGCCATGAAACTCTTCTACTCCCCTGGCGCCTGTTCGCTGTCGCCCCACATCATCCTGCGTGAGGGCGGCTTCTCCTTCACCACCGAGAAGGTGGACATCCGCGCCAAGAAGACGGCGGCGGGCGAGGACTTCCACGCCATCAACCCCAAGGGCTATGTCCCGGCGCTCCAGTTGGATGACGGCAGCCTGCTGACCGAGGGCCCCGCCATCGTCCAGTTCCTCGCCGACCAGGTCCCCGACAAGAAGCTGGCCCCGGCCAACGGCACGCTGGAGCGCTACCGCCTCCAGGAGATGCTCAACTTCATCTCCACCGAGATTCACAAGGGCTTCAGCCCCCTCTTCAATCCGGCGTTCTCGGATGACGTCAAGCGGCTGACGCGTGAGCGGCTCGCGCAGCGCCTGGGCCTGCTGGAGGCGGTGGTGGCGAAGCAGGCGTTCCTGCTGGGCGACCAGTTCACCGTGGCGGACGCGTACCTCTTCACGACGCTCAACTGGGCCGGGCACACCAAGGTGGACCTGGAGCCCTTCCCCGCGCTGCGCGCCTATCACGCCCGCGTGGCGGACCGGCCCTCCGTGCAGGAGGCCCTGAAGGCGGAAGGCCTCGCGAAGTGACGGCGGCCTTCGTCAAGCTGCTCGTCACGGACAGCGCGCGCTCAGTGGCCTTCTATGAGGCGCTGGGCTTCACGCGCGTGAGCGCCGAGCCCCCCTTCGTCCACCTCCGGTGGGCGGAGGCCCTGGATGTGTACCTGGTCACCCCGCCGCCACAGCTGAAGCTGGAAGGCCGTCGCGGCACGGGGGTGCTCGTCGGCCTCCGCGCCGAGGCGCCCCACAGCCTGGACGAGGTGCTCCTGCGGGCCCAGGCCCAGGGCGCCGCCGTGGACGGCCCCACGGTGCAGCCCTGGTACACCCGGGAGCTCATCGTCACCGACCCGGACGGCTACCGGCTGAACTTCATCGAGCCGGCGTAGCCGCGCTTCACCGCGGGCCAGGGCGCGCGGCCTTCACCCGAGGCCGCCGCCCTGCGCCCCCGCTTGTCGAACCGCTTGCCCTCCAGAGACGACGTCCGGCAGGCACCTCTCCGAGCAGCTTCTGCGCACAGAGGAGCCGGACAGGTCCGGGACATGGAAGCGACGGCCCTCGCCGGTTACGGTGCGGGCCTCCGCTCCCGTCTCATGGAATCCCGCGTCGCCGCCCTCTTCGCCCACGTGCGTGAGCACGCCGAGAATCGCCCAGGCATCTACCGGATGCTGGGGCCTTCGGACGAAGTGCTCTACGTGGGCAAGTCCGTGCGGGTGCGCACGCGGCTCTTGTCGTACTTCCGCGCGGAAGCGCACGAGAAGGCGGCGGAAATCATCGCCCACGCGCACCGCATCGTCTGGGAGTACACGCCCAGCGAGTTCGCCGCGCTGTTGCACGAGTTCCGCCTCATCAAGTCACAGCGCCCCCTCTACAACGTGGAGCACAAGCGGGACCGGGGCCACTGCTTCATCCACCTGACGCGCGAGCCCGTCCCCCGGCTGCGCGTGGTGAGCCGCGCCAGCAGCGAGAGCGGCGACTACTACGGGCCCTTCCACGGACGGAGCGCCATGTCCGAAGTGGTGCGCGCGGTGAGTGACTTGCTGGAGCTGCGCGACTGCGCGGCGGACACGCCCATGCGACTGGCGGACCAGGGCCAGCTCTTCCCGCTGAAGCAGGAGCCGTTGTGCATGCGCGGGCAGCTCTCGCGCTGCCTGGCGCCCTGCGCCGGCGGCTGTACTCGCGCGGAGTACGACGCGCGCGTCGCCCAGGCCCGCGCCTTCCTCGAAGGGACGTCCGACACGCCGCTGACCCTGCTGCGTGAGCGCATGGCGCTGGCGGCCCGCAGGCTCCAGTTCGAATACGCCGCGGAGCTGCGGGACAGGGCGGAGCGGCTGGAGCTGATGCGCGGCTGGGTGGTGGAACTGAGCCAGATGCTCAAACGCCTCTCTTTCGTCTACACGGTGCCCGGCCATGGCGGCGATGACCGCGTCTACGTGGTGCGCCGGGGCAGCGTGCGCGCGGAGCTGCCCGCGCCCGTCACACTCGAGCAGCAGCAGGCGCTGGAAGCGAAGGCCCGTGAAATCCTCGAGCGGCCTGAGCCGGAGACGCTGGGCTTCCGTGCACACGAAGCGCAGGAGGTGATGCTCATCGCCCGCTGGTTCCGCCTGCACCCCGAGGACCCAAGAACCACAACGGGACACCTGAACCGCAGGTGAAGTTTCATCTTCTGCCCCATACTGCACGCAGAGAACTGCAAGCAGTGCTTCACGTCTTCTCGGCCAACATAGAAATGCTCACACCAGCCACTGAGCGCTGGCTGGTGCGGAGCCAGATTGTCAGCGAGCCGAACCACGGCCGCATCTACCTGGAGCTGGCCGAAGGCGACGAGGCCGAGGCGATGCGCGGGATGGCGCTCCTTAACGCCCTGCTGGGCTGAGCGGCAGAGCAAGGGGAACCCGCGCCGCCGCACCGCTCGGGTTCCAGACCAATCCTGAGACATTGAAACACCACGGGAAACACACCCAACCCTGGGCGCTAACCACACTCAACGCAAGACACCCAGCACGATTTACTTCACCTTCCCACGCAGGGATGTATGCGTTTCCCCACAGCCACCGAGGGCCCCGCCAACCCCAAAGGAACGCACGCCATGAAGACCGCCCCGAAGTCCCGCCACGCTGGCAAGACGACGGCAAACCGAGCCCCAGAACGTCACGTTGAATCTGAGAGCACCTAACGAAAGTCAGGGATGGACTGGCCGCAGACAGGGGCCAGCCCCAGGTTGAGGGGCATGGTCCGCGAACTCGTCCCCGACGCCTCGTGGCAGCGCGTCGCTCCCTTGCTTCCTCCTCCTCGCCCCAAGAAGAAGCTGGGTCGACCTCGAGCGGACGACCGGGCGGCACTGGAAGCCATCGTCTTCGTGCTGCGGTGCTCTCCCCCCCTCCCGCGACCTGCTCGACCATGCCTGTCTGTGCGGCCGTTTCCCAAGCAGGACGATGACGGAGTGGGAGTTCGAGAAGGATGGCGAGGTCGTCAAGGTCGAGCCGACAGGGCCGTTGAGTGTCCGGGTTGGAGGGGCGACCGACCTCGCCGTCGACGCGGCGATCGCCGGTTGCGGCATCGTCTACCTCTTCGAGGACTGGCTGCGTCCTCACGTGGAGCGCGGTGTCCTCGAACCCGTCCTCGAGCCCTGGTGGCTGTCCTTCTCCGGGCTGTTTCTCTACTACCCCGGGCGTCGTTTCGTGCCAGCGCCGCTCCGGGCGTTCGTCGACTTCATCAAGGCCTCGGCGGAGCAGGCCTGCCCCCCGGCGACGTCACAACGCGACGTTGACCGCGACACCCTCGCGCCCGGTCGCCCACTCGCGCAAGTACGTGTTGAGTTCCCCGAAGAACGATATCGACACCAGGTCCGACACCGCGAAGAGCTCCCGGAGCAGTGCGCCCACGTGGTTGTTATGTGTTTCGGCCGCGTCAGCGTCCACGTACTCTTCGATGATCGAATAGTGACCGGGCTTCTGCGTGGTGAACCACTGGTAGCGCAATGTTCCCGGCTCGGTCGCGGCGACGGAGGCCAATGCCCGCGCCGCTCGGAGGAACTCCGTCTCCCCGCCGGTCCGTGTCTTGAATTCACAAATCACCAGAAGGCTCATTCGACGCTCCTGCACTGGCTGCATTTCGAGGGCTGGCGTCCGTCATACCATCCGACAGGCTTGAAGTCGTCAACGAACGCATGCCGGTAGAGCCGCCCTTCCCGCAGCATCGTCTTGACGCACGCATGGCGCAGCGTCCTGATTCTGGCGCGGCGCGGGGCAGGTTCGGTCCTGCGCTGGCGTGCGGTGCGGGGACGACTCCCTGGAGGAGGGTGACGGATGCACGAGTACGATTTGATCGCGGACTGATATGCCTCCCACCGTACGGGCCAGATGGGCGTCCCGGAAGTTACGGCGCTCGCGGCCGCGCTTCCGGCCGGCGCCTGGGTGTTGGATGTCAGCTGCGGCACGGATCTGCCGCTGACGCGGATGCTGCTGGAGCACGGCTGCCGCGTGCTGGGGGTGGATAGCTCCGCGAACTGCTCGCGCGATTTCAAGCGAACTTCCCCGATGTGCCGGTCCTCTGCGCGCCCATCCAGCCGTGTGAGCTTCAGGCGCGGACGTTCGACTCGGCGATCGCATGGGGCGTCCTGTTCCACCTGCGCCACGAAGAACAGGCGCAGGCGATCGCCAATATCGCGAGGGCCTTTGAGTCTCGGAAAGACCCGATACGGCACGCCTCAGCCGCAGGTGGACATCCGCCTACCGCGCGGATCCAGCCACCGGGAGACGAGCGCAATGCTCTACACCTTCGCCGCCAGCCTGGAGCTGAACACCCCTGTGCCTACCCAAAATTCGGTCGTTGCGCCATGGGTGCGCAGTAGCCCCCGCGGCATTGCGTCAATGCGAGCGAGCGAGGCGCGCGAAAGGGCGTCGTCCGCCGAGGCGACTTCTTCCCTGACACAGGGGGGCTCCCTGTGGGACAGCCTGGTCATCGTGTTGATGTTCGTCGCCGGCTTCGTCTACGGCGCCCGCGGAGATCGCGAACTGCAGCAGAAGAAATCGGAGCTGCTGGCGGAGGGGGTGCGTTGTTGGGGACGGCTTCTCGGCATCGCCCCCAGGGAGATAGCACGACCATCAATGGCAGACGGTGGATGGGGGGGCGAATCACCGTCGAGGCCTATGCCGCGGTCGATCCTCGGGGTGTGCAACCCCACGCCGTCGGCACCCGGGTGGCCGACAAGGTCGTCATCGGGGCCGAGGTCTCGGAGCTCCAGTTCGCGCTGGTGATTCCAGGCTACTTCTGCGCGTTCCTGCTGCATCCCAGAGACCATCGCCACACGCGCCTGGACGGCTTCGTGACCGCCCAGGGGCAGGTCGTCGCCAGGCTCTAGCGGAGGTCAGACCTGGAGCTGTCCGTGGACGAAGGCAAGCTTCGGGCTGCGGAAGCCCATCAGGACCCACGCGCCCAGCAGCTTGACGAAGAACGAGACGGATTGGTGCTTGCCGTTGGGGACGTCCTCGGGGAGCACCGTCCCGGGCGGGAGGTCCGAGGTCATGGTCCGCAGTTCGAGCGAGGGCATCGTCCCTTCGGGCCAGAGCGCGCCATAGAGGCTGAGCCAGTGGCCGTTCTCGAACTCGAGGAAGACGGGCGTGTTGCAGCAGGTGGCGACGACCCGGCGGGTCTTCGCCTCGGGCGTGAGCCGGAACTCCTTGAGGTGCTCGGTGCCCTGTTGGAAATGGACGCGGTCCTTGCGGTAGAGCACGAAGCGCGTCGCGCCAAGGGAGCTCAGGACCGGCCGGGCCCCGGGGAGCGTCTGAAGCCTGGCGCCGGCCGCGCGGCAGCTATTGCAGCAGCATTCGGCGCTGATGATGGGGACTCCCCGCACCTGCAGGAGGACCTTTCCGCAGGCGCAGCCGAGCTGAGGGGGTTGGGTCATGTCGATGCTTTCTCTGGGAGGGGACGGTTGAAGAGGAGGCGGATGTAGCGGTCCAGGTGGTCCAGGCTCTCGCGCACCAGGGCGGCATCGTTCCCCGCCTTGGCCAGGACGAAGGTGCCTTGAATCACCGTCTGCGTGTGGCGCGCGAGGCTCGCGGCCGTCCAGCCGCCGGAGATACTGTGCCTACCCGAAATCCGGTGCTGCGTCATGCGTGGGTCAAGGCGAGTGGGCGCGGCGCATAGGGGGCCGCCGAGTTCCTGTAGCGGCGAAGAAGGGGTGGAGCAATGGGGAGGCGGCCTCGGGGCGTACCAGGCTGCCGCTGCGCGCGGCCGGCTCGGCGCCCCCCAAGCGGGGACGCAGGCCGGACCCGCCGAGATGGGGCGGGGCCACCTGGGCAGTGCTTCGCCCCTGAGCCCGCGCGCGCATCGAAACCATGCGACTTTCACCTACCCCAGCGAGTTGCCCGCGAGCCCACGCGCACCACGTCGCCACGCACTCACTGTGAAGCGGACACCGGCAGATTGGAACCACGGACGAGAGGTCGCCCACGGCGTAGTTTGCGGAGATTCAATCGGCCTCCGATTGAAGGGGGCCCCCAGCCCTCTCCTTGAAGCCACTGAATATTACTCGGCTTTCGGCCCCTCAGAGAGTTTGAGCCCTCTGAGAGAAACGCCGAGAACGAGTTCGCGCAGGGCTTCATTCGGGGAGCTGAACGAAGGGCCCTACCAACCGGTAGGGCCCTTTTTGTTTAACAAGGGCCTCGCGATGACATCGCGGGGCCTTCGTGCTTAAGCTGCTGAATCCCAAGGGATTTTCCTCGCGGTGCTGAAGAGGGCGCTCTCGGCTCTCTACCCCGCAGAGTGAGATGGCCCCTCTTCTCCGCCGCCGCCTGGGCTCTCTGAAGCGCTCTTTCGCCCGTTTTGGGGAGAGAGCGCCCGAGAGTGGTTAACAGGTGCTGTTAACTTTTGGGGAGGCGGTTAACAACATTCCCCTGGAGACCCGCTCTTTCCGCTCTGATTTTTCTGGGAAGGCATCTTTCTCTGCTTTCTCGCCTCATCTCTTACCTGCTTTGCTGGTCCTCAAGGGTTCGGCGCAAGGCCAGCGGGGCCCGCGCTACCCCCCACTTAGAGTGAGGGCGGTCGCACCTGGCCGTTGATCCGCGCGGCGCCATTCCTCTCTAACGGCGCTCGCACGCCCTGTGAAACTTTCGGTTTGTCAGTCCAATCAGGTCCAGAGAGTGTCACCAGTGAGAGAGGTTGAAAGCGAACCGGGGCAGGCGCGCGGCGGCTAACTGCCTCGGTTAACAGCCTCAGCAACTCTTGAACTCCGTTCGGCCTCTAAGAGCGCCGCCTCAACTGTCGCGCGTACCTCGCCGGACTGGCAAACGAGTACAAGGCGATGCCTTGCCCTCGTCCATGCCACGTAGAGGTCGGTCGGCGTGAAGAACGCGCCGAACCCGCTGAGACCATAAACGACCACGACGTCTGCCTCGAGTCCCTTGAATGCGCGCGCTGTCGTCGCGAGAACGCCGGCGCCTCGCCTCCAGTCGACGGCGTCGTCGATAAGAGGGATCCCGTCCACCTCCGCGTGGCGAGCGAGCGAGCCCTTCGCGTGGGAGGCGACACCGATCAGCGCGAGTTGCTGCGGCTTGATGCCTTGCAGTAGCAGTTGCCGAACCTCGGAGAGCACCAACCCCGCCTCGGCCACCGCCGTCCCTGCTCTTCGAACGGCAGGCGCCTCTCCTGACGGCGAGCCGGGCAGCAGACGAATGTCGATGCCAGCGAGCGCTGCCCCGCTTCGGGCGATGGCCTTCGTGTTCCTGCAGTTCGTTGTAAGCCGGAAGCGGACCGGGAGCGAAACCGGTGGGAGCTTCGCCACGCCACGCAGGCTCTGCTTCATATCAAGGAAGACGTAAAGCCGACCTGCCTGTCCTATGCGCGATAAAGACTCAATCGTTACCCACCAGTCGGGAGCAAAATCCTGCGCTTCGTCGACGACGATCGCATCAAAGGCCTCTGCTTGCCCCCGCGCGCGCAGGACCTCAAGCGATTGCTCCATAATGAGCGGGACGTCTTCATCCCAAAATGCCTGTTCGCCGGTGCTTGGGACGTCGAAATCCACACGCGCTCGCTGCGCCAAACGGCGAGCACATGCGTGGAACGTCGAGATTTCCAACAGCGCGCCAGCACGGTGTGCCCTCGGGTCGTGCTTGGCTTGCTCCTGAAGCCATGCGCTAAGGTGGCGGTTGTAGCAGAGGAGCAAGACACGCTCACCACGGTCAGCGCGCGTCAACGCGAACTCGAGAGATAGGAGTGTCTTCCCAGAACCCGCCGTGCCCTCGACGAGTACGCGCTCATTCTCGAGGAGCCCCAACAGGGTCGCACGTTGGTCGAGCGTGATCTGGACGATGCGATGATACTCCGCGCTGACCTCCGCCCCTGCGCAGCGTATCAACCTCAGCTTCGGCATCAAGGCATCAAGAAGCTCTGTGAACTGGCTTGGAGTCAGGTGCGTTTCGCTCCGCGCCCATGCAGTGAACGCCTCCTCGATCCTCGCAGGGAGCGTCGAAAGGCCTGGTGCATCAACGAGGGTGTGAGGATCACTGTTGATTGGTAGTGTCCCCGAGAACCGAGCGTGCGGGAACACGACGACATCTCCATGAGCGAACATTCCGCGGTGGACGCGCTTGCGGGTGCGCTCCTCAATCGCATCGAGGAGCGCATAGCGACTCTTCCGAGCCTGGTCGAACGGGTCACGCAACTCCTTCCCGCCGCGAGACCACGTGCGTCCTGTCAGCTCCGGCTTGCCCCCCTTTACCTCAAGGACCAAGAGACCGCGCATCGGATGGAGGATGACGAAGTCCGCCTCGCCCTCACGGAGTGGCTCGCCCACAAGGTCACGCATGGGACGGAGCCAGGGGAACGAGTGGAGAACTACAAAGCCCGTCGGGAGACCTCGCAGCGCCTCATAGACGACTCGCTCCGAATCGTGGACGATGTCCGTCGGAATTATCTCGGGGATGAAGCGCGCCATTAGGGTGCCTCGTCGGCGTGGCACACGATCGCCGCAGCGAGCGTGACCTCGGTGCGTTCGAGTCGCTCGGGGCGGTACTCCCTTCCCGTGGCGCTGCCATACGAGACTTGCAGCCGCGACGGCGCCCCCTCATCACCCAGCAACGCCTTCACGTGCGCGACTGTCCATTCCGAACCAGTGGCCCCGAACTTTCCGCGCGGTCGAAGGACTACTATCCACGTGTCGGGACCGAGATCGCCAGGCGAAACAGGGCGGACGACGAGCCACCCGCCAGCACCAAATCCGATGTTCCTGAGACCAGGGCTGGGGACGCGCACGGCGAACGCGCCCGCAGCGAGGGCGACGTCGACTAGCACCCGAACCTTGCCGTGAGTCTTGTCATCGTCTGCTCTTCGCAAGTCCTTTATCGGGAGTTCGACGATACGCCCCGTCGCTGGAGTCGGAGCCGTAGGACGAGGCGCGGATGTGCTCGGCCTCGTGAGGCCCGTAGCGCGCTGGTATGCAGAGGGCAGATCGTGCTCCACGAGGTAGTCCGGCAAGATGACGCGCGGGGCATCGCCGGGAGCTACAGTCGGGTGCGTCATCTCAGCGGCATCGCTCGCGAGGAACGCGGGATAGATACCCACCGTCATTGAGCGTGGTCCTTCGCAGCGCAGGGCACCGCTCGGGTCCGCTACTGTGGTCCACCCCTCCATTTCGAGGAAGCGGGCGAGCGGACGCAGCTTTCGGATCTGCTCGGTCACAGATGCAAAGGGAGGGACCTCTCCCGCGCGGAAGTACCGCAGCAGTTGGTACGCGAGGCGACGGTCGAGGCGCCCGTGTAGAAAGCGATTGCCGTAGTGACGCAGGCACTTCGTGCACGAGCGCTCGCAGTTTCCCGGGCACACGCGGAGAAGTTCCTCCGTCCGGTCGAGGACCTGCTGCAGTTGTTCGCCAGCATCGGCCGCGTAGCCCGCGCCGCCAGCGGCGGTGTCGAAGAGGTAGAGTTCGGCTACTCCTTGGTCACCATCCACGAGCTTCGGCAACAAACGGAACCCTGCGGAGAGCTCACCCGGGTCGATGTCGAGATGAAGGCTGGCACCGAGCGCGAGCGCCTCAGCGAGCGTCGCGAGCGCGTCGTAGAGCCAGGGCTGCTTCGGCTGAAAGTCCAATGGCTGACGGAACGCGCCGCGCAGCAGAAGCAGGTCGGTTCGGAAGTCGTGCACTAAGAACAAACCGCGCCGCACCTCACCGTTGCAAGCTCGCCCTGCACCATCACGTTCGAGGATGTGCCTCGGAACAAGGAACGGACGCGCGTGAGAACCGTCCGGCTCATCGCCGTCAATCCACGCGCCGCCACAGCTCGCACACACACTGAAGCCTGCCGCATCCTTCCCTTTATTCGCCACGACCAACAGGACGTCTTCACCGTACGCGTGACTGAAGTTGACCCCGGGGCCATCCCTCCAGTCGAACTCGTCGCGACTGGCGATCTCGGGGAGTTGGGCTGACGAGGCGTAGGTGACGTCCTGCTCGCGGTCACCCTCGCGCAGCGCACGCCCCTCCTCTGGCGAAAACCCCGGCGGGTCCAGGTACTCGCGGACGAAGAGCGGCGTGCGACACACCGGGCATGGCGAGCCTTCGACCGTACGAGCCGACGCCCTCCCACCCTCGATCGAGATGTAGGAGCACTGCGGACAGCCTACGTAGCGGTTGAGCGGCTGCGCAAACAGCGCTGCCGCCGGAGTTGCAGACGGCGGCCCGTCGACGAAGACGCCGCCGACACGATAGGTCTGCTTGTTCACGACCAAGAGGCGCCCTGGCGCGTACTCGCTCAGCGCTTGCGCCTTCGCGAGTTGTGGCCGTTCGGCGACCTTGATCCGCCACTGTAGGGTGCTCTTGTCCCATTCCTGAATTACAAAGCTGCACAGGTCTGTCGGGAACGCATAGGACGGCAGGAGCCCGCGTTCGAAGCAGAGGTCCAGGAGCCCTCCAGTATCGTCGTCGTTCGCATCCTCTTCGCTGGGTACAGCCTCACCGCTCGACGCGCCGAGGCGCCCGTCGCGTAGCTGAGTGAGAGTGTGAAGCAGCGTGTCGGCAATCTCCCGTACGAACTTCCGCTTCTCGTCGGCCCCCTCAGTCTTGAAGATCGCCGCCGGGAGCCAGCCAGCTACCTCTTCGACGATGGCGCTCTTCGGGGTGAGCACCTCCCTCTTCATCCACTGCTCGAACTCCCCGAACGAGAACTCGGCCGTTCCTTCGAAGAACTCCTTTGCATCGCCGAACGCGCTCATGATGCCGGGTCGGTGTTTAGCGATCTCCGCTTGCGCCTCAGCCGAGAGCGAGTCCAGGCGCGAATGGAAGAAAGTCTGAAGCAGGTGCGAGTTGACATGCCGCCGCGCCAGGCGCGGGTTATCAGCCTTCAGGCGCGGCTCGCGCGGCGGCCCGCTGATGATTGCCTGTGGGTTGGCGAAGTAATGGGCATCATGCGCCCCCCCTTGCGCGAACATGAGAACGGACGAGACCGACGTACCTCTACGACCCGCGCGACCGGCACGCTGTTGATAATTTTCACGTTGGGGCGGAACCGTTCGAAGGCCGACGGCAGTCAGCGATCCGATATCGATGCCGACCTCCATCGTCGTCGTGCAGCTCAGAATGTCGACGGGTGGCTTATCGGGGCCGAGCGGGACGTCTTGGAAACGGAGTTCGAACTCCTCTGTGGTCGCGTAAACATCACCAGCGTCGCGCTGGGAGAGTTGGGCGGTGTGCTCTTCAGCCGTGATGTGCACCGGCCGCGCTCCTTTGAGGACCGCGCGTAGTGGCTCACGGAAGAAACCCTTCCGCGAACGCATGTACTCGTGCTCGGGTGGGCGCTTCTCAAGGCGCTTGTCCTGGCAGTTCCCGCAGACACCCAAGAACGGCTTCAACTGAAGGTGGCCGCAGACTGTGCACTGCAACCATTCTGCGTCGAGCGCGAGACACATCACGATGCTATCGGTCATGACGAGGCGACCGGAGTCGTCGCCAGCGGAGGCCTCCCGGGTGAAGACCTCGAAGAGTTCGTCTCGGAGTCGCTCAACATCGGCAGCACTGAGTCCGGTCCGCACACGGATAAGCTCAAAGAACTTCTTCAGCCCGTCAGCAGCACGGACAGGCTGGAAAAAGGGGAACTCGTCGAGGCGTGCGTCCTTCCCAAGGGCGGGATCAAACGCGTACATACGGAACATCTCACGGAGCCACGCGTTCGCGACCTCATCGATCATCGATGATGTGCCGACGCCGGTGAGCCGCTTCTGCAGTTTACGGAGAGTCGCAGGCGCCGCTTCAACCACCGCCGCGCAGGCTGCAACGAGCGAGTAGTAGGGGTCGCCTATTTGGCGGACCAGCGCAGTTCGGAAGCGTGTCGGCGGTGTAGGACGCCACTTATCTGCGAGGGCCGTATCAAGGTCGTCGAAGTCCTTACGGAACTGCCTGCACTCTTCGAGGAGTTTGTCCTGGTCGCGCCCGTCGAAGAAGTGGAGGTGGTGGCGCGCGCACACGGCGACGAACGCCGCATACATGGTCTCATCGAGGATCGCGGGCTGAGGCGTGGAAAGTTGCGCGAGCTCTTGGCAAGCGAGGACCAGCGCCTCGCGGAACGAGTCGCGCTCCACCTCTCGCGGTAGATCGCGCGCAAGTCGAGCAGCCTTCTGCCTACCGTCACTAAAAAGGAGCGCCTTGCGGCCTTCGTTCGGGTGTTGCTCGCTCGGCCCCTTGGTCGCAAGTTGCGAAACAAACTGCTCTCTCACGAGGTTGGCAAAAGGCTGCTCACCTTTAGTCGCGAGATCCATGATCTTCAGGGAGCCATTTGACTGCGTCGTTCGCGTGCAGGCAGGACACACGCTGAACGTCGTCGTGTTAGTGACCTTGACGGCTGCCACGTGAGCGCGGAAGCAGAGGCGCGTTCCACTAGTCGTCGCGCTCGCGGTGCCGAGAACGCGGCCAGTTTGGACGTCGAGCAACAGAGGTTCGACAGCGCCTCTCTGCTCCGGGTGAGGCTCTTCGAGGAACAGGTGCAGTTCATGAAGGGGCCTGCCGAACTCCGTCAGCTTCCCACCTCGTTCGTGCCAGAGGAAGTCCGCCGTCGCGCTCGTCGCGAACGCGCGTAGGTAGGCCGCGCCACAGTCGCGGTGAGTGAGCAGCTCAAATACGCGCCCACCGCACTCACACTGCGTGCGTGGCTGCGTGTACAGGCGACCCAGGAGCGTAGTCCCAGTTCCGTTACGACGCGCGGAGCAGTTCGGATTGATACACGAATAGAGCGGCGGCAACCCGCGAAAGAGCACATGGACGCGCGTTGGGAGGAGCGGCTGCTCGTTTCTCCCCGGCTCAGTGCGCCGCGCGAATGTGCCGAGCGCGAGGAGTCCGTCAGTTGCACGTTCTGCTTCGCCGAGCGAACTGCCAGGGAAGAGCATTTGGGCCAGCACTGCGAAGTCAGTCCCGTTTCCCGACGCGTGCTCCAAGAGCAACTCGAGCGGGCCAAAACCTGTGAGCGACCGACAAATGTACTGGCGTGTCGGCAGTGTCGCCGAGTCTCCCTTCTCCACGATCGTGGGAGGAGTCGCCCAGCCAAGGCGCGCTGCGACGCTGGCAAGTGACGCATTCGCCTCGTCGGGCGCGACCCCCGCAGCCGCTAGGGCAGCCGGGTTGACGGCCGCGAGCGCGCTCGCCTCATCGAGAGTGCCAGGCCGCGCCCCAGAGCGCTTCTCGCGCGTACCGCGAACGATCGCAAAGGACCTCTTGCCGGTTTCGCCGGTCAGGTCACGCGCGAACTTCTTCGCGGCCTCATCCGTTGCCGCACCTTGATCAGGGAGGCTGGCAGTCGTGAGGATGCAGCGCAAGCGATCACGACCAACACCGAGGCGAGAGAGGAGCCGGCGAATCAGAAGTCCGACCTCCGCGCCTCCAACACCACGGTACATGTGCGCCTCGTCGAGGATCAGGTGGAACTGGTTCCTCGGGTCGGCGGAGAGCCACGCGCGCGTCTGCTCGAACAGCGGCCGCTCGATGGGCCTGAGCAGCATGTACTCGAGCATCGAGTAGTTGGTGATGAGGAGGTCAGGAGCCTGCTCCTGCATCTCGTGCCGAGTGAGGAGTTCACGATCTCCAGGCTGTGTCAGGAAACGCGCGCCCCAGTGGTGGAGCGTATTCTCTCTCCCGGCGCGCTTTCCGCTCTTTACAATGGCCTTCTCCTCAAGAGCTCGAGCGTAGAATGCAACGACATCCTTGGCGGGCCAGCGTCCGCGTTCCTTGAGTTTGGCGACGAGGTCTCGCTCTTCTGGCTTCGTCGAAGTCTCAAGCTGTTCGTAGTACCCAACGAGCCTATCAAGGTGACGTTTGTCCTTCGCGCCCTTACGCATGCCTGGGTACGGCGTTCGGCTCGTGTACATACCGAACCGCGTGCGACGGCCCCAGCGCTCCTCCATCAGGCTTGCCAATCGCTCATCGCCGAGGAGCCGACGCAGACGCGCGGTCTGATCGCTGACGAGCGCGTTCATCGGGTACAAGAGCAAGGCGCGTACACCGTGGCGTGCGAACGACTCGCGGCGTTCTGTCCCCTCGAGCGCCAGGGCGCCGAGGATGGCGTAGAGGAACGTCTCCGTCTTACCGGAGCCAGTGCCCGTAGCGACTACGAGGTCATCGCTCTGCGCCCCCTTCGCGAAGAAGTGCTCGAGAGCATCGGCTTGATGGCGGTACGGAGGGTAGACACCAATCCCCCGCTTCCAACTGACCAACTCCTGCAAGAGCCCGGTGACTGGCTTGGGCGCGCTCAGGCCCGAGAAGCTCCCAGTTACTGCGTACGACGGCGTGACCTCGATGAACGGTCGCTGGGAGATTCCGCCCGGCTCCTCGAGGAGGATCCGCCGCTCTTCAATGATTGCGGAGTTCCGAATGTGGTACTGCGCCTCAAGGTATCTGCGCAAGCGCAGGTGAATTCGCTGCGCGATCTCGTTGACGCCAAGCTCGACCTGTTCGCTCATGCTCGATTCTCCAGCGTGATCCCGAGCTCTCGGAGCATGCCGAGCGCGAGTTCTTCATTCCGTACGAAGGTCCAGCGCCTCTCGAAGGGACGCTCATCTGGGATCGTCAGCGTTCCGCACGCGGCGAAGGTGCGTTGCTCAGCGCGCGGCAGCTCGCTCATAAACAACCACTCAGCGCGATCTCTGTGGAGGCGCCTCGCGCGGACGGGATTCTTCGCCGCGAGATCCAGCGCGTACATCAGGCGGCGCACGTCCACGCCTTGGAGGTCGCAGGCGCCGACGATGTGCGCGGCGCGCACGTCCACGAGGCGGTACTCTCGCGCGCCGTAGATCCGCATTCGGCGAGCGAGCATCGTCGTGGTCTTGGGGCCGGGGTTGTCGCTCCAGCGTCGAAACTGTGGGGTGCCAGGCTGGGCGCTCGACGGCGTATAGAACTCGAAGGACTCCGCGCTCGTCGGAGAGTAGGGCTGACGATCGAGCGACTCGAGCACCTCGCCAGCCCACTCTTGGAGCGGGAGGCTGGGGCGCCGGGACCATGACGCGAGGTCCTCTTTGGGCAACGCGGCGGCGAGTTCCGGCGCGGGCTTCGCGAGGTGCCGGTGCGGTCCGTGATACTCGAGCGCGTCGGGAAGGAGCGGCAGCAACGACGACGGGACGCCCCCGATGAGCAGTCGCCCCGAGCCAGCCAAGAACTCGACGAGGCGCGCGGTCGCTGGGCCCCAATAGCCGCCGGGCAGTTGCAACAGGTCGCCCGCATCTTCCAGATCTGTCAGCGCGGCGCGCAGCTCCGCCCGGAGCGTCTCCTCTCTCTCGGCCGCCCGCCCAGTGAGGAGTCGCAAGACCGGGAGGGCGCTGGAGAGGATGCGGTTGATGTGGACCCCGCCGCTCGGCGCGGCCATGCCCCATACGGTCGCGCGTAGGATCTCGAACTGGATCGAAGACGCCGGACATGAAGCCGGGAGGCCTAGCGCACGTCGTCCGAGGTCCGCCGCTCGTCGCGCGTCGCCGATCTCCTCGACGCCCATCAGCAGAGCCTCCGGCGAAGTCGCACCAGCGCCTTCGCGAGTTCGTCAGTGGCCTTCGCGGTGCTCAGCGCCTCGGCCTGCTCTTCGACGTCCAACGACGTGGCGATGTAGGGGAGGACCAAGCCTGAGAGCAACGCGTCGGCGATGCGCTGTTCGTCCTTCTGTATATCGTAGAGGCGCGTCAACGCTGCGCCCAACCGCTCCAGCGCCGGGCGCAGTTCGCTGCAATCAGGCCATGACTCGAGGAGCGAACCGACGATCTCCGTGGGCGGATCGCCCGGGGTGAGGAGTTCGCTCGACAACGCGAGCGCGCCAGAGGTCGACACGGCCTGCTTTTTCGCTGTGGTTGGTGCAGGGTACACGGCAGTCGCGTAGCTCCACATCTGCGAGCTGACAGGCACCGTCGTCGCGCCTGCTACCAGCGTGGCAGAGAGGCGAAGGCCACGCGCGGGCGCGAGCGGTGAGAGCCCAAGGTCCAGCATCTGGAGCAACGGCACGACGGAGCCCTCGATCGGCGAACGGTTCGCGCCCTCCAGGACGACGAGCGAAAGTCCTTCGATGTCCTTCGCGGCGCGCACAGCCTCCAAGAGGCCACCACCTGGCGGGTCGTCGAGATCGCGCGGTTGGAGTGCGCTCGGCGAAACGTGAATGACCATAAGGCGCCCACTGCAGGCGCCGTCCGCGTACGCAGTGAGCGCCGCGAGCGCGGCGGGGCCGAGGAGGACGGGCGTGAGCCCCGCCGCGATGGCGGCGTGGATTTGCAGCATCATTGACGGGTCAACACCTCGGGCGCGCGCCGCGCTCGTGAGCGCCCGTCGAAGCGCGACGACATCCTTGAGCGGTTCGCTGGGTGTGCGGTGCGCGACCGAGAACGGTGTTGGTTGGGCGGAGAGCTGCTTGGCGGGCGCCGCGCCCTCCGTCGCCGCAGACAGCTTGGAGGAGATGTCTCGGATCTCCTTCTCCAACTCCTCCTTCGTCCGTGAGAGCTTGGTGTTGAACGCGTCCGCGACCGTCGCGCGCGCGGCGTCCATCGCAGTCTTGAGCGCCGCCTTCGTGGACGCCTCGATGCGTTGGATTTCCGACGTCAGCGTCGATGTGGAGACGGTGTCCTTGGAGCCTCCCTCAAGCGCGTTCAGGCGCGCTCCTCCTCGCCGAACCTCGTCGGCGAGCGCCGCTACAGACGCCTCCAGCTTGTGCGCGGCATCGGTGAGTGTTTTTTGCGCGCTGCGCGTCTCGGCCTCGGCCTGCTCCGTCCGTTCGATCTGCTGCCTCAACGATGCAGCCTCAAGGGCGCGGGCCGCGACCGCCTTCTTCAACTCGCTGACCGCAGTGGTGGCGGTCGCAAGTTGACGTCTCTGGAGGGCGTCCTCATCGGGCTTCATCCAGTCATCGATCGAGGTTTCGAAGTCTGGAGTGCGCTCGATTCCCCACAGTTCGTAAAATCGAAGCACGTCGTCTTTGGAGACTTCGTACTCCGTCGCTCGACTACACGTCAGCTTAAGCGCCTCCGTGACGCTGAGCGTATCGGGAGCAGGGACTTCTGACAGCAAGGTGTTGAGCGTCGCCAGCTCTGCTTGCAGGTAGAGGATGGCGGCTTGTCTATAGATGATCCACGCGTTCTGCTTCTTAGGTCCTTTGCCCAGCCAGTCGATAAGTTTCTCGACGGCTCGTTTTCGATAGAAGGGCGTACCTGGACGAGTGCCCTTGATGGACACATGCTTCTCGAAGCCGTCGAGGAACTTGTGTGTTCTCGTCGCGTAGCTGCGGAACACTTGCGCGGGCAGGCCGTCTTTGGACGCCACTGCCTGTGAAATTCGAGTCTCCTGATCTTCTGGGAACTTCCGCTCCGAGAAGAAGTCTCCAAGCGTTCTCAACGCTTACCTCCAGCTTCATAGCGCCGACGGGAAGCCAGTCGACCGCGAACGAGCGCGGGGCCCCCGACGCGTCGCACCGTGAGTGACGTCGAAGCGCGCGGATGCTCGAGGAGCGTCGTCGCCGTGTACTGTTCTGGCGACGTGGCTAGGCTGGAGACGTGGTCGAACCAACCCATCCTATCGCGCGCGGTCGCACGGCTAGCCCCCTCGCTCGAGACACGCGCTGGGGTCAGTTCGACTCGCCCGAAATTGTCGGCGTCCAGTTCGATGCGCGAGGCTGCGGGGAGCGCCTCCGCGATGACCCTCTCCGCGTTGCGACGATCGAGACCTCGAGCCGTCCGACGCTTCCCGCTCTCCCATATCGTCACGCATGCACGGGCGCTCTCCGAGCCTAGGTCAACGCGCACCTCTGGCAGAGAGGGTTGGATCGGAACCTTCTTCGATGAGTCCTTCCACGCCTCGATGAGCACATCGCCGAGCCAGATCCTCACGCGTGGCGTCTTCAGCAACTGCTCGAAGAGCACCTCGCGAGGTGGGCGTGCGACGAAGACGACATCGAGCTCAGCGCTACGCTCGGCAGCGACCGTGAGGTTCGCCGGCCCGACCTGCGGCGAGGTGATCGCTACGATGGCGCCCCGCAGCTCGCTCGCCGTTACGCCGACGCTGCTCGCGCTTGCGCTCGCGTCGCTTCTTAGCGAAACGGTCGCCGACTCGCGACGTCGAGGAGACGCGAGCACGACCAGCGGCGCATCGGTGACCCAGAAGCTTGGCGCGCCATTCTCGTCCAACGCGCGGGGAGGCGTCGCGAGGTCGATGCTCCACGGCCTCGGGATGACCGTGTGGCCGAGTCGGTGCAGCCAGTCGAGCACGTTCGCGTCGGGCTCGGTCGGGAGTTGAACCTCCCAATAGGTCCAGCAGGAGTCGCCACCGACGACCACCCGTGTACGGAACTCCGCGGTGATCGGGGCTTGCGGGCGCGAAACGCCGAGCACGACGAGTCCTTCACCTTCGTGTACACCTGCGCCGTTGCGGAGCCTCGTCCACTCTCCGCGACGGAGGCGGAACAACGCGCCCTTGGCTTCGAGCCCTCGGGACTCAAGGAGCCACCGCTCCTTGGCAACCAAGGCCGGCCACGAGCCAGCCGGTTGCGTTCGAAACGCCTGAAGGCTCGGCACTACGTCAACGCGCGCTGCCCCTACGCCAGGGCGCAGATCCAGCGCGCTGACTCGAAGCGGTTGGTCGTGCCCCGCGTAGATGTCCACGAACGCAGACCGCAGTTCTCCGAGCGACGTTTCCCCCAACTCATCGTTTGGAATCTCCGGCAGGCGGAGTCCCAAGCCCCAGCGCCCATCGAGTTGGGTGAGCACTAAGCCTAATTCCGACGGGTCGTCCTCGACTTCAGAGAAAGACCGCGCGACGCTATCACCACCGCCTCCAATGCTGGGGAAGTACTCGTCGCATGCAGGCGTGCCTTCGCCAGCGCGGTGGGCAAAGTGCGCTCGTCGGTTGCCGCCGTCACGAAGAGAGACGCGACCACCGCAGCCAGGGCAAGGGCACTCGTAGAGTCGCCCCGGCTTGGCATCTTCAGCCACGATGGTTTTTCCACTGCGTAGGTCCCTTGCGTAGTCCACGCTTCCCCAGTCGCGTCAGAAATCCTTGAACTACCCATCATCGTCAGCGCCAATAGTTCCAGTTCGGCGCTAAGCCAGAAAGCCCCGCCGGCATCGTATTCCAAGATGCCATAGCAGTGAAATCAGGACGAGGTACGTTCGGGGGCTACTGGCTCGCAGGCAGCGCAGGTCTTGCGGGACACCGGCGTCGAACAGCGCTTGGGCAGGTAGCGCACGGGATCGGGGCGAGGTGCATGCAGTCAGCCTCGGCCGCCCGGCGGTTGGCGATGCTCATAAACAGGTACATCGCCTGCTGGACCAAGCGCGGATTGTAGGACTGAAGGTCGCTGTCGAACTCCGTCAGGTCGATGCCCCGCGCGAGGTCGCGGACAAAGTCGCGGCGGGCATCATAAGTCCCAGTCCCCTTGTACCCGATTGACGCAAGGAAGAGGTCGACGTTGCTGTCGATGACGACGTAGTAGCTCCAGTCGATGCCTTGTGACCACGGGGCGAGCCCTCGGGAGAGGTCCGGGTTCGTGACCATGGAGAGGAACATGCTCGCGATCTTCTGGCTTACTCGCCAGGCCCGCGAGAGTTCACTTTCAAGTGCCTGCGCGCGCGCCAGCGGGTCTCGCTCTCGTTCCAGCACCAGCCGGTGCAAACTGGCGAGGTCTTGGGCGCCGGACTCTCTGACCATCAAGGCAATCGACGTAGGGACCTTCCCGAAGTGACCATAGCGCTTAAGGAGGACAGTGTGCCGCTTGAGGTGGCAGCCCACCCCCGGGTTCGCATTGCAACACCCCATGCGCGTCGTCGGGTCCTTGTCGAGATCACACGCCTCCGCGAGGGACTGCGTCGAACGCATGTGCGCGCAGTTGCCTTCGTCGACCAGTGCCAGGAGCCTCGTCGCATCGGAGATCTCGGCCGCGTCTGATGCCCCCATCCCCTGCAAGATTCGGAGGATCTGGACATCCTGTCGGCGCTGAAACATTGCAGTCGCGACGAGGAGGCGAAAGAGCGCTCGCCCCTCCCCCGCGCGCAATGCGTGACGTTCGACGGAGAACGAGCCGACGCGCGAGGGCTCGCAGAACATCTCGACCACACCAGGGTCAGAAGGCCGCCGGAAATGCTGCTCGAGGTACCACCGCACCACCGCCTTCGTCGCAGCGACTTGAGTTGCGCGGGGCCGCGCGGGCTTCTTGGGACTCATGAATGGTCGGTGAACCTAGCCTGCTGTGTCGACGCGCGTTGATGCGGCACGCGAGCGCCGTGGGTGACCGGATGCACCCGCGTGTGACGCGCGACCTCCTTGAGCACCTGGTCGGAGGTAATTCGGTGCCTGAGCCATCGCTCCCGCCACCACGCACCGAGCGCGGCAGTAGAGGCGGCCGCGTCTGCGGGGATGATATAGTCCGGCTGCTTAGCGAGGCCGATGAGGTAGTCAGCGAGGTTCCTGACCAAGCTCACCGCGTAGACGATTCGAGGGCGGTGGTGATGCAGGAGCATTCCAGCGGGCAGGCGCAGCAACTCGAGTGCCTGCCTCACCTTACGCAGTTTGGGGCTGGCGCCCTCCCCGAAGATACTGTTCACACGCTGCGCGTCAGACTGCTGCACGAGATCAACGAGCGCATCGACGGTCTCCTCAGAGTAGTGTGACGTGCCGAATGCCTCGGAGCGTCCCAACTCCTCATAGCGAATGACGTCCTTGTCGGCTCCGCCGAGGCGGTGGGCGGGAACCTTGATGCGGTTGTACTGGCTCGACCCGACGCCGTAGAGCGACGTTGTGCCGAGGAGCACCAACTTCGACGCGCGGACAATGGGCCGCCCCGCGACGGAGGACGCGATCTCGCTCTTCGCGCCCGCATACCGACGACGGTACTGGTGCACCACCTCCGGGCTCGCCGCCAACATCGCAGTGAGCTTGCCGCCGAGCAGCGCGTTGTAGGGCTGTACAGCACCGCACACGGAGATGTCCGCGACCGCGATGCCGACGCGGTCGGCCTTCGCCTTCTTAAGTACCCTGCGGATCGCGTCGCTGCCGTAGCCCGTCGCGGTCAGCGCAGCGAGCTTCTCAGCCGTCGGCTTGCCCTGGAATGCCTCGTTCACGACCGCGCGTACGCGCAGGAACGTCGCGAGCGCGAGCGCGCGCTTGCTACGGAACAGGTGTGTTCGGGCCTGCGCGACCCAGTGCTCGTCCTCCGAGAGGTCGGCGCGGCTTCGTTTGAGGTCCCGAGTGCGCGCGTAGCGGTGATGTAGCCGACGTTGCTCTGCGCCCTCCTTGAGGAGCCGGTCGAGCGCGGCCTCGGACGGGGTGGCGAGGTCACGCGTTGAGAGGACTTTGTCCTCGATCAGATCCGCGACGTAGATCTCATCGATGGCCGCATCGAGGGTGTCCACAAGCCATTTAGCGAGTTCTCGCGTCGGCTCTCTGCGTACGCGCTCGAGGAAGGTGTCGGGGTGCCACCCGATCCACAAGTCCCGCTCACGTATTTGCATGATTGGGCTGCTCAGTGCGCCGATTCCCATCACCGGATGGTTAGCGGCAGCACGGTCGCGGACCAGGAACAGCATCGTCCGTCCGGGCACGCTAGTGTGCTGGTTCGTCCACGTGTGGCGGAAGTAACGCCAGACGTCCATGAGGCGCAGTCCGGTGTACGCGCACGTGGCCGCCTCCTCGGTGACAAACTGAAGGTATGGATCGATCAGGTTGCAGAGCGCATCGGCCCACCCGTTATTGAGGTGCGTGCGCGCCTCTCGAAGTCCCTCCGCAAGTTCACGTCCGTCCCGCATGAGCGAATAGATCGAGACGTACTCCCCGTTGTGGAGCCGTTGTCGCTCCATCGAGTCCAGGAAGCGCTGAACCGACGACTGCCGGAGCTGCGCGTTGCGCTTGACCAACTCCTGTCGGCGGATGCGCGCCTTCTCGGCGGCCCTATCGGCGACTGGCTCCGGCGGCCTGATCTCGACGCGCTCCCCGCGCACTCGAATGCTCCACCCTTGCGTCGCGAGGTCACACACCACGAGCCCGGCCGCCAGCAGCGCCTGCCGGTCAGCGCGTCGCGACGCCTTCACCTCCGTGACGAACTCGGCACGAACCTTATCGAGGGCCTCGTCGGCGCGCTCATCCCTGCGCACCTTCGCGAGCGCACGTGAGTGCTCCACGAATGCATCTCGCGACGCCTTGCTAGGAAGCGCCGGCTCAAGCGAGGTCCAGGGCATATCGGGCGCGTTGGTCATTTGTCGTTCAGGAACGCGGCCAGGGTGTTACTCCAATCGAGCCGATGTTTCGAGAGCGCGGGAGCCTTGCCACACGTGGCCGCCTCACTTCGCGCTGCCGCGAGGAGGAGCAGTTCAAGCTTCGCGCGGAGCTGTGGATCGCGCGGAGTATCCCCCTCGGACAGAGGTTTGTAGATCTCTCGATAAAAGGGGTGGTCAGGGTTGAGAACAAGGACGAGCCGATCCCCGTCGTGCGCGAGGGTGAAGAACGACGTGTCCTTCACGGCGTGCTCGACAATGCTGTACCTGTCCTTCTCATCGGTGCGCTCGCGCAATTCCGGGTGGCTCGCTGCCAACTCCCGCATCAAGGCCTTGGCCGTAGGATCGGCGCTGCGAGGCAGCGGACGGAGAAGGTGGTCACGCTCATTGGCGATACGCTCCGCCATGGAGAAGCGCTCGCTCGCCTTCACTGCCATGTGCGCCTTGCGTGCGCGGCCGCTGAGCGCGCGCGCGGTCGCCTCCAAGTCCGGCGTGAGCGCCTCTATGAGGTGCGCCTGCGGCCGAGCCTGCTGCTTGGTGTGAGTGATGCCGAACGCCTCATCGAGGATGGGATCGAACTGGATCTCGCAGCGCCACCAGTCGTCGTAATTCTCGCGGTGCTTGCTCCCCATGAAGAACCAGCCGTAGTCCACCTCGCGACCGCCACGCACGATAGAGACGCCAGCACCCTTAGACAGCCCAATACGACGCTTCTCCTCGTTGGAGAGTTTGTGCCACGCGTGGACGGGAAGTTCCGTGAACCGGACCCGCACCCACCCCGTCTTCCGTGAATCGACCGGATCGGCCCGGACCTCAAATCGCATCTCCTCTCCGAAGAGTTGCGCGCCCGAAATCTCAGCGGCCGGGTTGAGGTAGAGTGGGTCGAACGCCTCCAGCGTATCCCCGTTGACCGTGATTTGGAGGCCCTTCCAAATGAAGTGCCGAAACCGCCGCCCGAGTTCCACCTCTAGCTTTCGCACGATCGTTGAAACACGCCGGTTGTCGAGCCTGTCACACTGTGACCAGCAAACGAGGGTGCCGGAATTCCCGGTGCACGAGGACGACGGCGCCTTCACGATTTCGGGCGCAGGGACCTCCACCATCTCGCCGCGTACGATCTCGTCGACGTCCAGATAGGACGAGTACACACATGGAGGCACAAGACGTCCGCGTGGCGCGCTGCTCTTGGCGTTCGTCGCGCCAGACTGCCACGTGAAGACGGTGACCCGACGCGCTTGACTCAGCGATGCGTTCGGAAGTCCCATGCCGTACCGCCCGAGCCCTTGACGATCCCCGAAGCGAGTGCTGCCGCCGAAGCGAAGCGCTTGGCGCAACGTCGTTGGATCCATCCCGCAGCCGTTATCGAGCACGGAGATCTCGATCGCCTTCTCCTCGTCGTCGCCGGTTTTGGCCTCGACGCAGAGCGCGATGCGCGTCGCACCCGCCTGGATCGAGTTGTCGACGAGTTCCGAGATGGCGCTGGCGGTGCCCTTGTAGCCCGAGTCCCGCGTCGCTTGGATAAACCTATCCAGCGCGATGATCGAGCAGTCCTCGCGTCTCGTCTCGTGTGCTGCCCTCGTCATAGCGCCACTCGCTGCCCCGACACCATCAGTGGCTTCATGCGCCCCCCTTCGTCACGGCAATTGGGGCGCCGCCTTGTCGACGAAGCGGGGGCGAGTCCGCAGGCTCAAGACGGTTCGAATACTCGCGAATGGTATCCACCTCCGCGCGAGTGAAGACGATCGCCTTGTTCCGGTAGCGCAGCCCCTGAGGAATGACCCTAGCCCTTCGCCACCGCCACAGCGTCTGCCGAACGACGCCGACATCCCGGTGGATGTCTGTCGCGGTGAAGTACTCGACGCCTTCGATCTCGATCGGCATCAAACTGCTCGGATGTACAGGTTGCACGTCGTAACCATACGTCTCGCTCGTCTCTATTGGGTGCAGACACTATCGCTCATCGTCGCGGAACATCAAGTATGGTCACGCAGTGTCACGCCACAAAACTCCTGGAGTTTCAGGCGACTAGCGGAGATCCCCCACGCCCGTTGACCCGCTCACGTCCCGACGCGGGCCGCAACTGGGCGCACAGTCCTTGCCTCGGCGCCGTCGGCAGCCTCAATCGCCTACACGTGTGACGACGTCCGCCTGCCCGTCCGCGCGCTGCACCTGGTGGTGCCGCCCGACGCCGGGCTTAGAGCTGCCCGATAGCGACCAAGTCCGCTGGACGGCGACCGACCTCCTCATCGTCGAAGAATCAGAGCCACGCGTCTGGCGCCTATGCCTCGAGGCACCCACTGGAGAGGGACGCTCTGCGCACATGGTGACGATGGCGCTCCCGCCAAGGACAGCTCTCGATGCAGCCGTGGCACAGCACGCGGAGAAGGCTGCCCACGGCGCTGACTGGCGCCCGCTGTGGACATGCGCCCTTGGGGCGGTGCTGTCCCTGACGCCACCCGCCTCACGGGCCTAAGCTCGTGGACACAGGAATAGGAGGCTCAAGTGCCGAGCGACAAGGATCCTGGCGACTGGAAGCGAATGTTGGACAAGTTGGGTCAGCGCGACGGGGAAAACCAGGGGAAGGTGGTGGTTCCGGAGCAGGTCGACTGGGAGACGCGCCTGCCCCATGAGTCCGCCACCATGGGTACCGAGATATTCGCATTCGATGGGGAGCGACAGTTGGGCCATGCCTACTTGAGCGACAGGGCCGCGGGAGTCGCGTGGATTGAACTCCTCTACGTGATTCCACCTGCCCGCCGACAGGGGCTCGGGGCCAAAATTCTGCGTTCCGTGGAGTCCTACTGCTCCGCGCATGGAGTCCGGGAGATTCAGGGCGAGGTGTCTATCAACGACTACACGGTGACAGAGGAGGAGGTCGAGGAGACTGCCGCGTGGTTTGAAGAGCGAGGGTTCACTCGTCGCAAGGACGGCGTGGCGCACTGGTTCATCTCTAAAGCGGTTCAATAGGCCCGCAGGCATGGTTGCTGGCCTCAAAGGTCCGCGAGTACCCTGATGCGGAAGGAAGGAAGGAGCCACCAAGCGCCCCGCGACGCGCGTCCTGGCTCGCCCCCCGTGCCCCTCCCAGCCGCCGCCGCAGTCAGGGCCGGTACCGCTCCGCCTCCTTGAAGAACTGGGTGAGCGAGTAGTCCAGCAGCGACTGGCGAGACTGCATGTACCGGCGGGCACGGAGGAAGGGCAGCCAGAGACGCTTCCCAACGCGCACCTGGGACTCCTCCATCTTCGCCCGCAGCACCCACGTCCCTCCCAACCGCCGCACCAGCACGTCCCCCAAATAGGCGCCTAATGCCGGTATCGTGTGTCCGTCGAGGACGTCGCGCGTGCAACGCTCGGGGAAGTGGGTCTTCCAGAAGTGGAAGTCGAGGTCCGACAGAGACTCAGGCGTCTCCTTCATGATGGAGGGCACATCCGTGTGAAGCACAGCCACGAGACCTTCGGACAAGTCTCCGTAGGATTCGAGGACACGCGCCGGATTCGCCACGTCCGAGGGATGGGCGACAGGAAGCCACTCTTCCGGCACAGGAGGCCGGAAGGCGTTGAGCTCGGCAATCTTCCGTTGCCGCTCGCTGATTGCGAACTCGTCCGTCAGCCGAGAGAGGAATGGCGCCACGTCAGGGTGGAAGCGTGGCTCGACGGGTACGAGCGCGGCGCTGCGCTCCCGCAGCGTGCGCAGCACCGTTTCGAAGTCGAGGTCCGGCCGCAGGTGAACATGGGCGCGGGCCTGCGCCACGCGCGCCTCATCGCTGGCGAACTCGGCAGCAGTCGGCCATAGCACCAGGAGGACAGAGCCGTTGGGAAGCTCCTCCACGAGGTACGCTGGCGTCGAGAGCATCCGTTCTCTTCCCACCGATTCGACCAGTTTGGGACCGAAGACGTTGAGCCAGAACAACTCATAGATCTTGTCGAACCCGTCCCGCTTCCATGTCGCATCGTCACGACCGAAGGCGGGAGAATCCGTGAGCTGCCGGTCAGCCGAACTGTGCGCAAAAGCATGATGCGAAGGATAGTGCCTCGCCCAAGTGCGTGCGACAGACACAAGTCCCCGGCACGAATCCTCCCCTGAGAAGAATGAGATGGGCTGCACGTCTACATCGACGCTTACTTCAGGTTCCATATGCGAAGGCCTAAGCCGGAGCACCATCGAGACACCCGGGGAGCCGTAATGGAACAAGCCGATAATTGTGCCATAGTCCGCGCGCCGTTCCTCTAGCGCACGCCATACAGCATCCCGGGAGTATTTTCGCTTCCGGCTCGCATTAACGACCGTAGGCATCCATCCATCTGCATGCTGCTCAAGAGCATCAAGGAATGGAGCCAATCCGCGCTTCTCTCCATTGCTCGGGTCGAAAGCCCCGGCAAACCTGAAGTGTAGACAATCCACCTTATTTAGTTCATGCAACGATAGCCTTGAGGCTTTCATTCGAACACGACCTCCACGCCCGTGAACAACTGCTCAGCAGCGCGCGCCACATCTTTCAGCGAGTTGGGATTTTCGGGTAGGAGCCTCTCACTCTCGTAGACTAGACGAACTCGCTTCACCTGCGCCTGTTGCCGCATGCCATCCCGAACAATCTTCAGTGACCCACCGTAGAACTTCATCGCGTTGCTCGCATCCGTATTCACCCGCACCTCCAACTCGTCCTTCTTCAGGAAGCGGAGGTCTCGACTCTTGAAGCTGAATGTCTCCACCCGAGGCGGCTGCCCCGGTGGCGAGCGCGCCTCGATGACGAGGACGTCGGCGTACCGGAGGTCCACCTTCGACACGCCCACGTGCGTCTCGATGCGCGGCTGCTCGAAGTCGCCGAGCCAGCGCCGCTGTGCGCGGGGCAACGCCGCGTCCTCCTTCAGGATGGCGATCATGGTCCTCTCGAAGGCCATGCCCCGAGCATAGTAGGCGCGCATCGCCTCGTAGCCCTCCCACTTCAGGGGGCCCTTGACGGCCTCACCGTCCCGAATCTCCTTCAGGCGCCTCTTTCGGTAGGCGACGTACTCCTGCCAGAGCGGCGCCCCCTTATCGACTCCCGGCGGCGGCTCGTTCAGCTTGGGCGCCATCTCATTCAGCAGCTTCACGTCCTTCGGGAAACGGGGGCCCGAGGACTCCAACTCCGCCAGGACCAGCTTCGCCTTCGCGGCCTCCGCAGCGCCTACCCTGGCGTCCTGGGCGAAGAGGTCCAGGTTGTCGAATTGCTGCCTTCTCGCCGAAGACCGGGCGGGCTCGCGATTCGCCCCTCCGCTCGTCGTTGCAGCCTTGGAGGACTCGCGGCTGGCCGCCTGCGCCTCCCCAGCGGACACCTCGGCGTTCTGCTCGAAGAGGTCCAGGTTGACGGGCCGCTTCCCCGCGGAGCCCCTGCTGGCCACGGCTTGGGCGGACTCGCGGCTCGCCACCTCCATCAGTACCGCCTGCGCCTTCGCAGGGTTTCCGCGCGCCTCGTACAGCGCCAGCAGTCCCGCCTCCCCCCACTCGGCGGCCACCAGCGCGCCCTCGCGGCTCGCCTGGAGGTAGCGCAGCAGGTCGCGCGCGGCGGTGATGCCGAGCTGCTCCTCCAGGCGCGCCATCAGCGCCTTCATGCCGGCCACGTCGAGCGCCGGCATCTGGAGGCGCCGCAGCCCACCGCGCGACTCCAACAGGGCCCGGGCGCCCTTGCCCCCGGCGTACACCGCCACCGCCAGCGCGGCCGGCGCCAGCTCGCGCGTGGCCTGCTCGTACTTGCCCTGCGCCAGCGAGTACGCCCCGTGCCCCGTCCCCACGGCCAGGTGGTAGAAGCCCACCGGCACGCCGAAGGTCAGGTGGTCGAAGGCTCCCGCCGAGGTGCTTCCCGGCGAGTAGTGCCTCTCCATCAGGGCCTTCTCCACTTCGTCGATGGCTGCTTGGTAGGGCGACGGCAGTTGCCCACGCATGGCCATGAGCTCCGTGTACCGGGCCTCACCGCTCACCAAGGTGCTGGAGAGCATGTCCCGGCCCGCGCGCCCCAACCCGCGCAGCACGTCGCCGGCCTTCTCCCCCCGCTCCGGGATGCCTTCCAGCTCCAGGCCCCGCCGCTTCAGCTCCTCGCGGACAGCGGCCATGGCGCCCAGCGTGTCCCCCAACTGCTTGTCGCGAGCCAGTCGCTGCACCACCTCACGCAACTCGTCGTCGAATGCCGAATGCAGAACGAAGAGGGCGAACACCTCGGCATACGGCACGCCGTACTTCTCCACGGACGTGACGATGAATTCCGCGCGCTGGCGACTGAGGGCTTCCGAGGCGTCGTCGTCCATCGGCCCCAGGGCGCCCAGGAGGACTGCATCCCAGGGCGTGAGTGACTGCACCAGCACGGCCATGTCCACCCCGCGCTGCATGGCCACGAACTCTGCGGGCGAGGCACACGCCAGGAAGGGCGCCAGCACATCCCGGCTGTAGGCCAGGCGGGGCCAGCCCGAGGGCAAGGCCTTGCCGCCACATACGAAGG